>PBIV01000001.1 GCA_002720935.1 Rickettsiales bacterium
CAAGCGGTCTTTATCGGTATTCTTTTAAAGGTTGGCTATGATGTTTGTGATATTATTCCGATCTTGCTTTATTTTAAAAATACTGTTTTTGCCAAAGGGAAAAAACGTGTTAAGAATAGAGAAATGGCAATTATTTCTGGCACAGCCTTGGCAACAGCCTTTGTAAACCTGATCGTCGCCGTTGGCTTTTTTACAGCTATTTATATGTTGTTAAAATCAAAATTTTATAAGCATCGTGAAGATAAAGATAAGCGCTCAAAAGTATAGTTTTTACTCATTCGGTCACATCTAAAATTCAGCTCTAAAAGATCAAAAAATCTCCCGTAAACCAGATATAATTTACCATAAATATATTTATATCGGTAAATATATGATTTTATTTAATTTTCCGCGTGACAAAGCCTTTTGAAAAATGCATACTTTCTTTTCGTAATGATATAAAAAATGTCAATACATGCTAAAAAGCTAAGAAATAAGCAATAAAAAAACGTTTTAGCATAGTTGCGAAATAATAAATTGAACAGATGGTTTTACTAATTGATGTGGCTTCCAATTCGGGTCTTCATGTCAAACGAAGAGAGAGAAATAGTTAATGGCGAACGCCAATCCAAAAAGAAAAAAGGGAAATAAGCCTTATTCTGAGATTTTGTCTGATAATCTTGGGATGAGACGCTTTGCTTTATGGCGCTTTTATTCAGAAGGCCGCTTGGAAAAGGTGCATTTCCACAAATTGGTAGAAGATTTATCCAATGATCCAACGGTTAAGGATGAGATTCGCAAAGCTGAAATTGCCTTTCAATTGGGGCGCAGTCCAGAAAAACCAGATTTATCAACGCCAGCCAAGCAATTTGTTTGGGGTGCTTTCTTATGTGTGATTGATAATAACCCAGACATGGTTAAGGGTTGGCAGTTCCAAGCATCTGCAACAGAACCAGAGATTTCGCAAAGTGGTATTTGGCAACAATTAACGGGCAGTGTTAGAGCTTTGCAAGAAAGCTATGCAACTGTTTTAAACGCTGATGTTTTATCAGGTAAAACGGATAATAAGATTAAGTTTGGCAAACCCGGTAAAGGATCGCACTATATTAAATCAAAGTCTTTATTTGTTTATGACCTGCTAGAGGGCTTATCGCATGGTTTTGTGCATTACCGCGCACGAACTGGGCAAGTGATATCACAATCTTTATTATCAAATAAATATCCTTTGAAGATGCAAAATTTGCACACGCAAATTCGCCAGATTCAACAAAAGCAGGTTAAGAATAAGAATAAGCTTTCTAAAAAAGAATATTTAAAGCTTAGAAAACTGAATCTTGAATGGCAGATGCAGAAAATGTTTTTTGAGGCAGCTGAAGGGGCAATGTCTGCGAAAAATACGACTGAAATTTCCGATTTGATTTATCAGGATTTGTCTTACTCATTTAATTTCTTTGCGACCAGTTTTGATCAATTTGGCCCTGCAAAAGCGCCAAGTCGAAAAGATTTAGATAGCAATAAGATTGCTGAGTTTATTCATCTTTGCCGCTATATGAAGTTTGCTTTTTATGATGAAAATGGACTTGTGGCAAATGACGCAGGCGTCAGAGAACTTGGTATGGATCCAAAGGCGATTAGACGTCGCAAGCGTTTTGGTGCCCCAAAACCAAGTGACAATGATTTTAAAGATTTGGATAAAAGATTAAGAGATGCCAATAAGGGGGTAATGAATTTACGCCCGAAAGTTGATCTTTTGGCCAGCGGTACAGATTATTTTAATTCAAAAGTAAAAGAATTTAATAATAAGCGCGTTGAAGAAATTGAAAAGCTGTGGCGTGATTATGCCGAGCATTTGGCAAAAGACATCATTAAAGAGCAAATGGAAAAGCTCGAAGAAGAGATGGATCAAAATCAGGATCAAGACCAAGATCAGAGCCAAGACGGTCAAGATCAGGACAGTCAGGATCAAGATGGTCCTTCTGATGGAGAACAGTCTCAAGATCAGGATGGAGAAGATCAAGAACAAGGGCAAGATGATGGTGGCGAGCCTAGTCAAGATGGGCAAGAGCAGGACGGCCAAGGCGATCCATCACAACAACAAGACTCACAAAACGGTCAGCCAAGCGATTCTGATAGCCAAAGCCAAGACGGTAATGCGCAAGATGGGCAACCTCAAGAGGGGCAAAGTCAGGATTCTAACTCGCAAGATGGTCAACAAAGTGATAACAACCAAAACCAAGATCAAAATTCTCAACAACAACAGAATAATGATCAATCACAAGATGGCGATTCTGGTGATCAGAGTGCAGATGGTCAAGATACCGACCCAAGTGATCAATTTGATTCTGATGCTGATGGTCAAGACGGGAAATCTGGCGATCAAGACAACCCATTTGATCAAACCGATCCAGACTCACAAGTTGATGTAGATGATGTTGGCGAGATGGATGACATCGCTGATACAGCGCAATCGCCTGAAGAAAAGTCAATGCAAGATGCTGGCGAAGAGGGACAGGACGGCGATAGCCAAGATCAAGATGGAGATGGTCAAAGCCAGCCTCAACAAGGCGATGGTCAAGACGGACAAGATGGTCAAGATCAAGGTCAAAGTGCAGAAGATTTAGCAGAGCAAATTCAGCAAGCGATGCAAGAACAAGACGGTCAAGACCAAGATGGTCAGGATCAGGACGGCGATGATAATTCGCAAGGCGATCCGAGCAACCAACAATCAAGTGATCAGGCTGGCGAGCAAAAAGGTAAAGATAAAATTGATATTGTTACCGATGGCTGGGAAGATTACGTGAATACGATTGCAAAACTTGCAGGGCCGATCAGTAATGTTGCAACAAGTCTGAAGAAAATTAAAGAGCTACAGATCCAGAGAAAAACAGTTCTGGGTAAGAAAAAGACAATCTTACCAAAGGCGGGCGAGCTTGATCGCTTCGATCTAACTTCTCACAGAGACTTGATCGTTAAACGTAAAACGAATCAAGAAATTAAAGAAAAAGATTTAGAGCGTTTTAGTGATGATGCCGTTGAAAGTGATGAGACAACAGTTGACTTTATCCTTCTTGTTGATGGTTCGGGAAGTATGAATTCTGGTGGGCAAAAAGGCTCTAATGGCGAGAATATTACTGCCCTTGATGTGGCCTTAACAACCTCAGCTATCTTATATGAAGCATCACGTAAAGTCGGTGGTATCCGTGTGCATGTTGGTATGTGGGGTGAGGGCGATGTGAAATGGCTTATCCAACCAGGCGATAAAAGGAACAAAGTGGGACAAGTTTTTGCGAGTGCGAAAACAGGGCTTCATTCAGGAACTAGATTATCGCCAGCAGTTTTAAGCACGGCGAAGATGTTCTCAGAAGAAAAATCAAAGCCTGGCGACTTATCAGGCTACACCCATGTTCTTGTAATTTCAGATGGCGATATTGGAGATGCCCCTGATACACAACGAATGTTAGAGAAATTGCTTAAACATTCTACTGAGACAACAGTAGATTTTGCAATTCTTAAGCAGAATGGCGCGGGATCGAGTATGGAAGACGTTGCAAAAGCAATCGATACAATTCGCCCTGTGCAAAAACCAACCGTTGCGAAAAAGAACAATTTTGAAGAAATGCCCTTGGCAATTGTGAAATTATTGTTTAAAAAAGTAAGACAAAGTGGAAGTTTCGTAGCAAAACCAACCAACAAGAAAAAAAGTGCGATGCGTCGTGCATATAACAGGATGAGGCCAAAAAGATGAGCGAGAAAAGCAAAAAAGGACAAAAAAGCAAAGATAATTTAAAGCCAATTTTTATTGGTGATAAGAAACACCCATTCCCTGTGCTTGATTATGTGATGGAGCAGCAGGCGGACGGAAGTACGATCGCTCGTAAGACGTGGACTATTTATAATAAAAAAGCCAATCAGGCACGCAATCAGGTTGCTATTTATTCAGAAAAAGATTCGAAGGAAGTGTTGGCCCTTCTTTACAGAAACTTGCCAAAGCCAAGCATGTTGAAAATTTTCTGGGATGGTTGTGTGAACCGTATGCCAGAAAGCCGTCGCCGTTTGGAGTTCATCAAAGGTTATCCAGGTGCTGGTAAGACATTTATGGCGGGACTTCACTCAGAACTTCGCACAGGTAAAAAGCCGATTAAAGTGGATTGTGGGGGGCGTAACCTTCAAGAATTACTTTGGGAAACTGTGATTGATTTCGGGTCTGATAAAAACTTTTATGAAGAATTGGAAGCGCGCGGCGCTGCTGGACAGTTAAATCCATTTAGTAAGAAAATCTTAAAAGAGGCTCTTGGCGAGGCTTATGTTGAGGGCAAAGATGGCGGCGTTGTGTTCTTATGGGATAGGTTAGGTAACGCAGACAGCGTTAAGGGCCGTGACAATAACTACATGGAAAAAGTCCAGGACGCTTTAACAAAAGTACGTCAATTTGAAGGCTTAGAGAGTGCTAACTCAAATGCTCTTGGTCTTCGTATGGTGCCAGGTGTTATTTTCCAAGCATTCCAAGACAATGTGCCACTTATTCTGGATGAATATAACAAATCCAAAGATGGTACAGATGATGCGATGCAAACAGTGTTGCAGTTCATCAATGGGGAAACAGACGAGGTAACTGTAAACTCGCCAATGAAAGATAATTCTGAAGGCGGACAAAGTTATACATTGCGCCGTGAAGATATGGGCGATTTATTCTTTGTAACGGCAACTGGTAACGCGGTTGTTGATGGTGTGTCAACAAGACCTCTATCTGAATCAGCTAACCAAAGATGGCAGCCAGTTACAATTCCAAATTCAACCGAAGAAGATTGGCACCATGCATGGACACAATTTGCAACGGGTGTTCCAATTTCAACATTATACCAATTAGGTATGAAGCGCGGTGTAAATGAATTTGATAAAAAACCTGAAAAATTCAAAAAATACCTAATGGCATTTTTAACAGAAGGTTTGGATGATAATCAAAAAGCGACAATGAATGAAGAATATGTTGATTTCATTAAGTCGTGGAAACCTGTGATGGATGATTTTGAAGAGTTATCAAAATTCTGCCACAAATGGGCAACCTTACTTGATCCAGCGAATGAAAGCTTCAATGTCACAAATGATGATGGCGTTTTAGAAGAGATCGAAGAGCCTGAATATAAGGCAGAAGTTGCGATGGGTTATCGTAAAATCATCAAATGGTTAGAAGAAGTAAGACAAAATATTCCAGCTGCTGTATCACCAGAGCAAGCAACAGGTTTGGATGATGATATCGAAGATTTCTTTGCTGACTATGAGTTTGAAGAAGGTTTCCTTGAGCCAATTTCTTTGAACTATGGGGATCGTTTGCGTGAAGTTATCAAACGTGAAATCATTAGAACAACGGTTGCGGTTGGTAAAAAACATACCTTCACATATTTAAGGGATTTAGCGGCTAACCACAGAATGATTTCAAAACAGCTTGATAGTGGTCGTTTAACAAATCAAAAACTTGTTGGCTCGGCGCTTAATATCTCGCCACTTCGTGGGTTTGATATTGAATCAAAAGCTGAAATTTTACAAAGAGAGCTTAGCGAATATATTCGCGTTGCAATGCCAACAAAATCAAAAGGCAAATCTGATGAAGAGCTTGTGTCTCTTTCTAAGATGAAGGCATTGGTTCAGCATTTAGAGACAATGGACGCATTAGAAGTTGATGCAGATAATCCAAATGCGAGAGATATTTTATTTATCAATGATGATGAAAATTCTCAATCACGTCGCCCATTAAGCGATGGTCGCACTTTTGATGAAACACCAGTTGCGAACAACAATAATAGCCATAGCCCGTCAAGACCACGTGGCACAGGACCATATGGGTCTGACTCTGGTCCTAGCACTTGGGAACAAGACAGCACACCAAAAGTTAATGAGCCTGTAAAACCAACGGCCGATGAGTTGGTTGATGAAACCAACTTCCTTACAACGCTTGTATTGCCAGTTGTTGGTGATGTGAATTTAAGATCTGTTTGGAACAAAGCGATCACAAATTCAGGTCAAACAGCGGATGCTGTTGAAGACAGAAGTGTTAAAATGGCAGAAGATAGAGACCCTGCTGGCTTGGCGATTACAACCGTCATGGTTCGTAGTGATAGGGGTAGAGAAACACCTGTTCACTTGGTCAAAAATACACAAACTGGAAAAGTTCTAGTAATTGGTAATGATGTTAGTAAAGAGCTTCAGCATAATTTTGCGCTTGCCCGTATGCAGTACGTGTCACGTCACGAAGATGATGCGGCTGAGAAAATTAAAGAAGCTTTATATGAAGTTGCGGGTGATTCAGCACGCGAAATCGATACATCATTAAAAATGGCATTCTTAATGCGTAACCAAGAGGTTCAAAGCGGTAAGAATGACGAACAGAGATCCTTAAGCAGCTTGCTTGTTGATAGCAAGGTTGAAAGCTTCCATAAACATTATTTAACGAAAAAAGGAGGCCGATTGCTTAGGATGAGGGCGGCATAATAAAAAATAAAGCGTTGCCCACTAGTAAAATGAAAAACTTTTGCTACAATACTAATAACAGGGATCCCGAAAAGGGAGGCATAGGAGTAAAAAATGGATAATAAACAAAAAGAAAGGCTGGACTTTCAAAGTCGTAATAAGCTTTTGACGCAGGTTGCACTTAGGCAAGCCACGTCAAATCCAGTTAAAATTCTTGGGAACGTTAAGGTCTTTTTCTTAAAAGATGATTGGCAATCAGAATGGCTTGGACAAGAAAAGTCAATTTATAAGCCAGTTAATTTTCAGTCATTAAAAGATGCGATTGAAGATCCTTCGATAAAAACAATTTTTATTCCTGAAAGTATTTATGTTCCGGTTTCGGCATTATCTTTCTTATGTGCTAAGGCAAGCATAGAAAAAATTATTTTTATTCAAGGCGAAGCTCCAACTAAATAAATTATAAACCTTTTTAAAATGGCTAGAGTGGCTAATGGCAGACCCACACCCAAAATCAAATTTAACATATAGTAAAAATACGAAAATTGCATGGATTGCAGCGCGTGTTTTGAACGAAACTTTTGCAAAGCAATGCGCTGAGAAATCAGAGTATAGTTTGGAAGAGTTGCGCAAAATGGTCATTCCTTTGACTCGTGAAGATCTTTATTTAAATTTCGCCCGCAATTTACGGTTCCGCGATATGCGCAACCATGAAGATACACAAATTTTTCCGCTTCTTGATCGTTTTTGGGATTCTTTTGAACAGATTAAAGAGGCTTTAGACCTCGGTGGGGAGACAATTACAGCTGACTTTTTTAGAAAAGGACACTCAACCAACCAATCATTACAAAGCTATGCCGAAGGGTGTAGACGTCATGATGCTACTTTCAATCCTAAATTATGGGTTGGACAGGAAAAAGAATTTATATCTTATTACATGTGCCAACATGACAATGCAAAAAGACGTAACAATCTTGATAGCATTAGAAAACAAATCTGTCATTTAGAAGGCCGCCCATACCGAATGGAGCTTATTAAGGCCATATTGGGGCGCCATGATTTGGATTTAAAAGACCTTATTGATTCTGGCGATACAGAAACTTATGAAGCTTTATTAACAAAGAATAATATTAAACCGCACCCTGATGATGTCTTTATCCCATTGGATAAGGATGGCAATGCTAATTTTAAAAATATTACGCAGTTCAATCATTTTGGTAAATGGGCCTTATTGTTTAAAAAATACGGTCATAAAATTGATGTAAAAGATTTAAAGCGCAAATACGGCACCAATAATTCTATTGTTGAAGAAATGTATTCATCATGTATCCCGATTGTTTTTGATGCAAAAATTTGGGACGGTCAATTAGATGGTATGATTGAGCTTTGGGATAGTGTCAGCACGACAACCAAGAAGGCTTATATAGAAGTGTTTTGGGAAAATTATGTGATTTTAGAGGATAAATCATATCGCTTCCCTTATAAAATTGATCCTAGATTAAAAAAAGCGGCTCTTGATTGGCCTTTAAGACAAGATGGTCTTCCAGAAACGATGACAGCTTATGGCACGCAAAAATTCTGGTCTAATTTCGATAAAATTCAAGATATTATGATTAAGCATGGAACACCAATCACGGTTTCTGATTTGGTTAAACCTGTTGGCGATGCTGGTGAGACAGTTTTGATGAAGGCGGTTAAGTTTGGTAGTCTTTATGAAGTATTAAGCACAATTGACCCTGAAAAAGGCGAATATCTAACGGTTGACGATTTAACAAAAGAAAACAAATTTGATGTCACAGCCCTTGATTACATTATCGATAATGGTCAATTAGAAGAATTGTTCGATGTTCGTATTTGGCGCGGTAATCCAGAAGGGATGAAAGCTGTTTGGGAAGCTGTTCCTGATTGCGTTGAAAAACGTCTCATTCGAGATTTTGGATACCGTATGGCACAAGTTAACCGCGAGAATTTACGCCGTCCTATTCGTAAAAAGCCGCGCTTGGCTCCTTAAAAAAATTACCGATTTAAAATTATTATTCATTTCTCTGGGCTTGCCCTTTTGCAAGTTAGCGTTATACTTAGTTCTAACAAAAAGCAAAAAGTCTTTCTTTAGGATTTAAATGGCATTTTTTTCCAAAAATAAAAACAAAGATCATCTCTCTGATCTTATGGTCTTGTCCCAAAAAGGGGATAAGAAGGCTTATGCGCAGCTATTAGAAGAAATTCAGCCCATTTTAAAAGCTTACCTTAGTAAAAGATTGAATGAAAAAGAGGATGTTGAGGATCTTGTTCAAGTCTGTCTTTTGGCCGTTCATAACAGTAGGCATAGTTATATTTCTGACCAACCTTTTGAAAATTGGCTGTTTGGTATTGCGCGTTATAAATTGATGGATTTCTTGCGCACTTATTATAAAAAGAATGACAATGAATTAACAAATTCATTTGTTGTTGAAACTTTTGGCGGCACAACTACGAATAGTAATCAGAGGGAAGCCAAACATGATTTGGAAGTTTTCCTCGATCAATTGCCTGAAAAACAAAGAGATATCGTGAAACTTTTAAAGATACAAGGCTACTCTGTTAAGGAAGTTGCGAAGAAATTAGATATGAGCGAGAGCAATGTGAAAGTAACAATGCACCGCGCTATGAAAGATTTAGAAACAATTGCAGAAAATGAAATAAGAACAACAGCTTAAATAAGAAAATGACGGATAATAAAGACGATAAAAACCAAAATAAAAATATGAATATTGATGATCTAGTCAATGATTTAGAGCCCGTGAAGCCGATGATTTCAAGGTCGTTGGCGGCACTAATTTTTATTTTATTGGGCTATGGCATTGTCTTTATGATCGCCTTTAAAATTGGGTTTAGACACGATATTGGAATGATTTTTTCAATGCCAAAAGTCTTGCTTCAAGTCACAGCTCTTTTTATTGCTGGCCTGTTGGCTGTGTTTGCCACCTTTAGATTAAGTTGCCCGCAAGAAGAAATTGATATCACGACAAAATCAATGATCACGATTTCAATATTATTGATAACAGCTGTGATTTTTTATTGTGCAGGCATGGGAAGCCCAGAAGAAGCACAAAAACTAATCTCTAAAGGGTTGGCTTACGTGCGCCTTAAAAATGTACTCCTTGTATCATTGGCACCGCTTATTTTAATGTTTATTATGATGCGTAAAGCAAGACCTGTGCACACTTCATTAATTGGTTTAACCTCAGCACTGGCGGTCAGTGCAATGTCTGTTACAGCCTGTAAAATGACGTGCAATATTGAAAGCCTGCATGCCAATCTTCTTTGGCATTATGGCCCGATTGTTGTGATTGCCCTGATCGGGTTTTTGGTTGGAAAATATGTTTATAAATGGAAATAAAAAAAGCCCCAAATTAATGGGGCTTTTCTTTTTCAAAAGGTATTTTTATTTAACCAGCTTTAGAAAGCTCTTTTTCATGAATTTCTAAATCAAATTCAATACCGTTTTCAGTATAGTTTTCTGCTTCATAATCATCTAAGAAATCAGCAGCCGAAGCTCCTCTAAGGGCGATTTCCATGAATTGAACCGTTTCACCATTTTCAACCCAACCTGAACTACCGCAATATAAAACGAGGCCTGTTCCTTCTGGGTCTTCGAATAAACGATGGCTGATTTTAACTGGGTGTTCAACGCCATGAACAGTTAAAGTTGCCTGACAACCATAATTACTTTCATCAAAGTCATTGGCTTTAATATTGGTTTTCACATTGCCATAGCCATCAATAAGATTGATGCTGTATTCAGATGGTCTGCTTGGGATATCTGCTTTTGCATCGCCCAGCATTAATGTCTCATCATCTTTGGCTAAGCGTTCTAAGGCATGTGGGAATACGTTTAATGATCTAAACTGGCTTCCTTTATCAGAAATATCAAGATGCCTTGCTTCAACAATTGCATCATCAAGGAAAGAAAAACTATAACCTGAATTAACCCCTAAAATTTCGACACCATTATCAAGGCGCGCGTAGATTAGCTTTTCGCCAGCATTGTTAGAACGCCCTTTTGTATCATCTTTACGAGGTGCAGTATTCACAAAGAAGATATGGCGTGTATCATCATCAGCAAGCTCGCTGTTTCTTGCAAGTTCAGCCAAGTTAAAGCCTGTTGCTCTGGTATCAAATTGAGGTACCCAAGTTTCATCAAACGATGTTTTTTCAAATGGCACGCCTGCATTTTTTAACATTAAGCGTAATTTCTGTTTCACACGGTTAAAAGCATTGTGGTCACAGTAATCGCCGATAACGTGAATAAGATAGTTTTGTGATGTCATGATAAGTTCCCCCATAAATGACAATGTTTTGAGTGATAATCAGACTCTTATTGAGATCAATGATTATGCCTTGTTTATACTAGCTATAGGGGAATTTTGCAAACTAAATTCAGGGTGAGAGCAAAGTGGATATGGGGTTTTTAAGAAAAAACTATATTTAAAAATCAGTACAGCGTCCGCTAACTTCCCAATCGCCAAAACGGGTTGGTTCTTTTTTATCGCTACCACCGACTTCGCCTTTTGGTTGTTCAATGTCTTTTAGTTTTGAAGCTTCAGATTTTTTATCTGGATTTTCAAAAATCGGATGCGTTATTTGCTTTTCTTTTGTCTCTGTCATACATATATAAATAGTATGGAAAAATAAAAAGTCCATAATAATTTGGCTATTTTTTTTGAATAGATAGGAGATTGGGCACAACCATGTATGGTTATTTTAAAACAACAATATTACTGGCTTCAATGACGGCTCTTTTTATGGGGGTTGGATTTTTAATTGCTGGTAAAGGCGGGATGATGATCGCCCTTGTGGTTGCCTGCGGGATGAATTTATTTGCGTGGTGGCGCTCGGATGAGATTGTTTTAAAACTTTATAAAGCCCGTCCAATGGATACAAAAAACTATCCTGATTTGGTGGAGATGGTAAGCGTTATGGCTGAGCGCGCACAAATGCCAATGCCAAAACTCTATATCATTGATACAGACCAGCCCAATGCCTTTGCCACGGGAAGAACACCGGAAAAGGGAACCGTGGCCATAACAACAGGTTTGTTGGAACAACTTTCTATTAATGAAGTTGTTGCCGTGGTTGCTCATGAGCTTGCCCACATTAAAAACAGAGATACACTAATCATGACCGTGACTGCAACTTTAGCAGGGGCATTATCAATGCTGGCAAACTTTGCCCTTTTCTTTGGCGGGAATAGAAATAGTGGAATTGGAATAATTGGTGTTTTACTAATCTCTATATTGGCGCCTTTGGCAGCGACAATTGTTCAAATGGCAATTTCAAGATCAAGGGAGTTTGAAGCCGATCGCATCGGTGCGGAGATTTGCGGCAGACCTGAATGGCTGGCCTCAGCGTTAGAGCGCATATCGGACCATGCTTTGGAAAAAGATAATGTCGAGGCAGAAAAAAATCCTGCAACAGCGCATATGTTTATAATGAACCCGCTTCATGTGCATGCAATTGATGGATTATTTTCAACACACCCATCTACCAAAGAAAGAGTTAGAAGACTTCTTACAATGAAGCTATAATAACGCGCATGAATAAACAAAACGCAACTCAATCTCCTGAAAACTCCAACTTAGCATCAAGGCAATGTTATCTGGATTTGCTCAATCAAATCTTACATAAAAAGCAACCTCTTGATCAGGTGCTTGACCGTGATAAGGGCTATGCTTCATTTGAAGCACGTGATCGTGCGTTCATTCGGTTGTTATTGGCAACGACTTTTAGAAATCTTAGGCAAATTGATGCGCTGATTGATATTTGTGTTGATCAGAAAAATAAGAAATTGGATCGCCGTCTGAAAGATATTTTGAAATTGGGATTAACCCAAACGCTCTTTATTGAAAATGCAGAACATGCGGCCGTTGATACAGCTGTCGAGATTACAAAGTTAACAAAAGGACTAGCGCAAAAATCAGGCATGGTTAATGCGATTTTAAGACGCTCTTTGCGTGAAAAAGAAGTATTGTTGGAACAGGTATCGGATATAAAAAATTGCCCCGATTGGCTCTATCAAATCTGGGTTGAGGATTATGGTTCTGAGATTGCCGATAAAATTGCAAAAGCTAACCAAGACCAAGCCCCTTTGGATATCAACGTTAAAAAAGATGCTATTGAGACAAAAGAAAGCTTAAAAGAGCTTTGCGAGGTCATTGAAACAGGCGTATTTCGTTTAAAACAATCAATTAGTGTTGTTGAGTTAGCAGGTTTTGAGGAGGGCGATATCTGGGTTCAAGATTTCTCATCTGCGCTTCCCGTTAAAATGATGCCTGATTTAAACGGTAAAGATGTCATTGATTTTTGTGCAGCGCCTGGTGGGAAGACCGCACAGCTTTGTGATTTGGGAGCGAATGTTATCGCCCTTGATCGTTCAAAAAACCGAATGATTCGCTTAGAAGATAATATGAGGCGCTTAAAATTAAACCCTGAAATTGTGATCAGTGATGCGCTTGAATGGAAAGCGGATAATGATGTTGATGCAATTTTATTGGATGTACCATGTTCTGCAACGGGCACAATTAGGCGTCATCCTGATATGCCGTATCAAAAGCAAGAAGGGGACATTGAAAAACTTGCCTACTTACAAGCCCGTTTATTAACCCACGCTTCATCAATGTTAAAATCAGGTGGAACTTTGATTTATTGCACATGTTCTTTACAAAAAAGTGAAGGCGAAGCGCAAGTTTTAGAATTCTTGAAACAGCATTCAAATTTTAAGATCGATCCGATTAACCCTGATGAGCTAGATGGTTTAAGTAAGTTAATTGATGATAATGGTTTTATCCGCGCGCTGCCTTTTTATTTAAAAGAAAAAGGTGGCATGGATGGCTTTTTTGTAGCACGCTTGGTAAAAGAATAATTTTTTTTTTAAAGGGTAAGAATAAAATGATTAAAATTGCACCTTCAATTCTATCGGCTGATTTTTCTAAATTAGGGGAAGAGGTCAGGGCTGTTGATAAGGCTGGGGCTGATTATATCCATTTGGATATCATGGATGGTCATTTTGTACCCAATCTAACTTTTGGCCCCGATGTTGTAAAAGCCATTCGCCCCCACAGTGATAAGGTTTTTGATTGTCACCTTATGATGGAGAATGTGGATTTATTTATCCCTCTTTTTGCTGAGGCAGGGGCTGATATCATTTCTATTCATCCAGAGGCTGGTGCGCATTTGCACCGCTCATTGCAGACGATTAAATCTTTAGGTAAGAAAGCCGGTATAGCATTAAACCCAGCGACCCCTGTTGATGTACTTGATCATGTTATGGATATGGTTGACCTTGTTTTAGTGATGAGCGTGAACCCAGGTTTTGGCGGTCAAAGCTTTATTGATGTAACCGATAAGATTAGGGCCGTTCGTCAAAAGATTACTGATACGGGGCGTTCAATTGATTTAGAAGTTGATGGCGGTATTAAACCACATACAACAGCCCCGCAAGTCATCGAGGCAGGGGCGGATGTTTTGGTCGCAGGTTCCGCTGTTTTTAAACACGATGACTATGCTCAAGTTATTGCAGATCTTCGTAGACCATAAAGTTATTTACATAAAATATTTATTATGATAAATTCTCTGTACTTTATTTTTATGGGGAAGATTAGCTTATGAGTTTAGGCAAAAATTTTAGCGACTTAAAGGCTGCGCTGGAGTTGCAGTGGAAAAAGATTTTCATTCCTTATGTTGATGTGACCAATATTCGGGCAACAGAGAATTTAGATCCAGATAAAGTTTTTGATTATCTTCGAAAGAGCCTTAAAAAAGAGATCAAACAAGAAAAACTGCCCCTCGTTCGTGATGAGGACAGAATAGAATATGATTTTGGGAAAAAATTTGAATATGAATATTTTGAATCTCTTGTTTCATCCGGAGACAAGTTAACTCTGGGGCTTCAATATATTGAAGATTGTTGGAAAAAAGGCGAAAAACCATATGACCCTTGGGAGGGAATGCCGTTTCCAAAACGCCTTTATCAAACCTATCAACCAAGTAGACAATATCGTGAATGGGAAATGAACGCTTTAGACACGGCTATTCAGAATTTAGCGGATGATGAAGAATTTATTGAAAATTATAGTCAGATGAAAGATAGAGCTGATTATGAAACAAAAAAAGATGCTCTTAAACAATGGGAAATCAAGAGTTTTGTTTGCCAAAGGATTAATGACCATTTAGCAGGCGCATTTAATGTTGTGAGCCGCCCTTGTTTACTTGTCGATGTTCCTGATGATATTCAAATCTATGGCGTTGCGAGTGAAAAATTCGGGCTGATCATGCTAAATTACTCTAGAAAACACGGGGAAGGGTTTGAAGCTGACATTGAAAGAAATAAGCTTGATACCATTGGCGAAGAAGTAAAACATATGATTGATATGGAATTGATGAGGCTGTACAAAGAGGGCTCGTTGAATAAAGATCATCCAGCCTATGATCATGCGCGCGTTATATTGGCCAATAGCTGTGAATATGATGTACCGGTTAAGGATGAAAAGGGTTTTTCGACTTGGATATCGGTTTTGGATTATAAACAGCAATATATTGAGCGTAATGCCAAAGACTTTAGACAGATGTTTGCCCATAGATTTGAGCGAATGATAGAGAAAAAAAGAAAGCCTAAAGCTTTACGCGCTTAAACGCTCCCCATTACTAAAGCCATCTTTTTCAATCTGCCTGACAAGGCTTTTTGCAACATCATTAGGGCTTGGCAATGTGTTTGGATCTTCGCCAGGGTAAGCTTTACTTCGCATAGATGTTGCCGCCACACCTGGATCAAAGATATTGATTTTCAAATTATCATTTGTAACTTCTAGTGCATAGGTGCCGGCCATTTTTTCTAAGGCAATCTTACTAATCGCATAAGGCCCCCAATAGGCACGATCAGCATTGGTAATTCGAGAGGTAACAAAAATTGCACGTCCACCCGCTTTTGAAATATTCAATAATGGATCAAGGCTGAGCATCATGCGGTTGTTGGCCGTAAAATTAACGCGCATAACCTGATCAAAATCAACGGGCTTAATATGGGTCAAAGGCGACATGGGCCCTAGGATACCGGCATTGGCAATAGAGATATCCAAATGTCCAAATTTTTCAGCCAGCATCGGGCCAATCGATAAAAGCTCTTGGTCTTTTTTACGAAGATCAAATGGGATAAGGGTTGCGCCAGTTGGCTCAAATCCGTTCTCTTCTTGAACTTTTCTGATCTCATCATCAAGCTCTTCAAGCCCGCCAATCGTTCTGGCCAAAGCTACGACATGTGCGCCTTTTTTTGCTAATTCAAGGGCGATTTCATAGCCAATTCCGCGTGAAGCACCAGTGACGAGGGCAATTTTATCTTTTAAATCATACATGAGCTTTTTCTTAATCTTTAGTCTTTTAAAGTGTTGTATCTGGTAAAACAATTGTTGGATTAAAGCCTATAAATAAACCTGTTTCAACAATTCCATCAATTTCTTTTAAATCATTATCACTATTTTCATGAATATCGCTCATTTTTAAATCAATAATGATTGATCCGTTTTCAGTAATCACGGGGCCATCTTTGGCTTGGGCTTGGCGTAGACCAAATTCTTTAAAACCTTTATTGCGAAGAGCTGTTTCAACGCTGAATAATTTTCGAGGGGACACTTCTAAAGGAACTTTAAAGTTTGCGCCCAATTGCCCGACAATTTTGCTTTCATCAATCAGGATAAAGCGTTTGCCAGAACAGGCCTTCATGACTTGTTTTTCACGGTTCATGGCACCGCCACGACCCTTGATCATCCACCCATTGGGGTCAACTTCATCAGCCCCATCAAAACACCATGTTGGCGTTGCTTCGTCCAAATTAGAAACCTTAATATTATGAATTTGGCAAAGATATTCCATCTCATATGAGGTTGGAATGGCTGTGATATTTTTCTCAGAAGTTGCTAGTGCTAATAAAGCCAAATATGATGTGGAGCCAGAGCCAAATCCGATGACATCGCCATCATTTGCAAAATCAACGAGCTTGTTAGCAACACTTTGTTTTTCATCCCTATTAGAGATATCTTTTGTCCAAATTTCAAATGATGTATCCATGAATTAAAACCATTCCTATTGCTGGACGTCTTGGATTAAATCATCAAGCGCATCTCTTGTATCTTCTTTATAGCCTTCGCCAGATTTTTGAAGCTCTTCTGTTTGTTTATCAATTTGCTCCATAAACTCTTTTGTTTTCGTCGACAGCTCTGATTTGGTTTTATCATCCTCTTTTGCCTCGCCTCGCATATCCAAAATGGCTTGTGAGGTTTTATTTACAAATGGCATGGTTTTGGCTTGTGTGAGCCATGATGGTTGATCTTTTTTATCCATGAGATGCATCACAGGAATGTTTAAAATCGCGATGATTAGCAAGCCCCTTGCCAGACCGAAGACAAAGCCGAGCGTTCGGTCAACTGAGCCTAGACCCATATCTTGAACCATTTTTCCGATATAGATTGAAAGCAGGGTTAAAATGATAAAAAGCACAAGAAAGATTGAGGCATGCGCACCAATAGCGGCAAATAGTGTTGGTGATAAAAGACCAAAGATTTTTTCTTCTGATCCGCCAGCAATATCAACGCCCCATTTTTCAAAGAGAGGCATTAAGTTACTGCCCCAGACATAAGCCGCACCAAGGGCACCAAGCAAACTAAATATGGTTAAAACCTCTTTTATAAATCCACGAATGAATGCAATGATTGCAGAGATAAACAAAAGCGAGATGATAATGATATCAGTAATTAATGGTGTCATGGTTTGATAGGGCTTAGCTTTATAAAATGATTATTATTGTTCTTATAATGATTATAGGATTTTTTAAGGTCAATTCAATTCTTAATCAAGCAGGGGCGATAAGGCGTAAAAGGTCGCCCAGATCACGAAGCTCATGTTGTTTTAAATCAATATCTTGCGGGCTTGATTTTTGTCGTTTTTTAGAGCGAGCCGTTGGCATCACAACGGTATTAAAGCCAAGTTTTGAAGCTTCTTTTAAACGTTGTTGGCTTTGTCCAACCGAGCGTACTTCGCCTGCCAAACCAATCTCACCAAAGAAAATCGTATTGCCATCAAGCGGTTTGTTATTTGCCGCACTGATAATGGCTGCTGCTACCGCTAAGTCAGCCGCAGGCTCAGTAATTCTTAACCCCCCAGCGACATTTAAATAAACGTCATAACCAGCCAGTTTGAGCCCGCCTCGAGCCTCTAAAACGGCTAAGATCATTGCCAAACGATTGGAATCCCAGCCGATAACAGCACGACGGGGTGTTGCAAATGAGGATTGTACCACCAAGGCCTGAAGCTCGACCAGAACCGGTCTTGTGCCCTCCATACCGGCTAAAACAGCAGAGCCTGGGACATGGTCTTGGCGTTCTGATAAAAAGAGTTCTGATGGGTTTGTGACTTCGGCTAAACCGATATCGGTCATCTCAAACACACCGATTTCATCGGTTGCACCAAAACGGTTTTTAACGGCTCTCAAGATTCTGAATTGATGGCCACGATCGCCTTCAAAATATAAAACAGTATCCACCATATGTTCTAAAACACGAGGGCCTGCGATTGTGCCTTCTTTTGTGACATGCCCAACAATCATCATGATAACACCGCGTTTTTTCGCATAACGGATAAGCTCGAGCGCGCACGCTCTTACTTGCGCAACCGTCCCTGGCGCACTTTCAATATTGTCGATATACATGGTTTGAATGGAGTCAATCACAACCAAATCAGGTTTATCACTATCAAGGGAGGTTAAAATATCACGCACGGATGTTGCAGAAGCAAGATCAATATTGGCTTCGCTTAATTGCATACGAGAGGCGCGAAGTCTAATCTGATCAACAGCTTCCTCGCCTGAAATATAGGCGCATTTCATCCCTGTTTCTGAAAGCTTGCAAACAGTTTGTAAAAGAAGGGTCGATTTCCCAATCCCAGGATCGCCACCAATGAGAAGGGCAGAGCCAGGCACCAAGCCACCACCGGTTACGCGGTTTAATTCAGTCATGCCAGTATCACGGCGTGGGGCTTTTGTGATATCGCCTTTCAATGAGACAAAATCAATCACGTTACCTTTGCCACGGCTTAAGCCCTTTGGTGCAGAGCCAACCTGTTCGGTTTCTTCTGTAATGCTGTTCCATTCGCCGCAATCAGCGCATTGTCCAGACCATTTAGAGCTTGTGCTTCCACAAGCATTACAAACATAGAGTTTTTTTGCTTTTGCCATAATGAAATATTGATTAGTTTGGTTACACTTAGTATGGTCTCAATAGTAAGGTATTTGTTGAAAAATAGAAATCGGTTTCTGATACAAAAATCGTTTAATTAAGGGGAATAAATAAATGAGTAGTAATTTTCAAAAAACAATCGAATTTCATGACACATTTTCTAAGACGCGCTATGACAATCGCCAAGCAATGATTGATCATCGCATGGCTTTGATTTCNGANGANGTTGAAGAAACAAGAGAGGCNNTGGATAATCTTAAACAAGACCCAACNAGCAAAGAGCTACAAGCNGAAGCNTTAAAAGANCTAATNGATNTTCTCTATGTGACTTACGGATCAATTCAATGTTTAGGCTGGGANGCNGATAAAGCGTTTGAAGCAGTACATAAGTCCAACATGAGCAAGGTTGATGATAATGGAGAGCCAATTTACCGCGAAGACGGAAAGGTCTTAAAAGGGCCAAATTATCAGCCACCCAATATGAAAGAATTACTGGACGCGGCTTAATTAATTGCCCGTTTCTTTTTGGATCGCCCATTGGATTGCAGTTGTTTTCGGGATTGTTTGACCTTCAATAACAATTTGCTGTGTTTTGCGAGGGGTTTCTCCATCGCCAAAATAGATGCTCTCTTCTAAACGGATGGGGTGTCCGCCGCCAAGAAAACGAAACGCATTGCCCTTTGGTGGCGATAAATAAAGCTCATACCCATCTTGGATTAGAGAGGCCTTAACGCTCGGATGTAAATGAAAACGAACACTGTATGAATGCCCGTCTGGTCCTTCTAAGATATCTTCGCCACGAATATCATCGCCATTATTACCGATAAAAATACGACGATGGTGGATAATACCTTTTTCCTCATAAAAACCAGCATGAGACAGCTCAATTAAACAACTCTCATGATTTTCATGCATGGTAAAATGACGCGGCTCAACATCAAATCCTTGGTAATTGGCAAAATCGGTTGAATCCTCATCCAGCGTGAGAGTAGAGCTTGCAACCGTCTTTTTCATTAAATCTGTGTAAGGACTGTTAAAAGAGGTGGTGCCACAATTGACAAAGATGCGTTGCTTACCACTTGAAAATTCAATTGCGCCAGAGCTTGTCCAATCTCGAATATCAGGGCCTTCTGGACCAATATCCATAAAGATGTTGGAGCGCCCCATTGTAACCTTTGAATAGCCAGATTGTTTTAATGATCTTGTTTCTTTGCCCTTATAGGTGCTCGCCGACAAAACAGCTTCAATAAAGATTTCCTCTTCTTCTTTTGAGCCAGCAAACACACAAAGCTTGCCATCGCCGTGACGCATAAATTTTAAGGTGGCTGTCATACGCTCAATAATTTTAGATAAGCTATTTGGCGGTGTGACTTGTGCGCCTTGGAGAAGGGTTCGGATATCAATTAAAATCATTAGCGCTTGTAAATGGGTTGAAGCATTACGAGAGATATGTAGCCCATCTTGCCAAATTTGCGCACTTGCTTCTTGTTCGATTAAATATTGAATGCGGTCTTCTGAGACAGAAGAAAGCGGTAAACATATATGGACACCAAGCACAGCTCTTAAGGCTTTTAAGCGTTCAATGCCTTCCATCTTCGCGGGGAAAATTCGAAGCAAATGTTTGCTTTGTGCGCCAAGTGAAGTAATAAATTTATCGCGGAAAATTTCATCGCCATTGGCAAAGGCAAAATTGTAAAAGCTAAGCCAAGACCAAATCCTTTGTGATATCACTTCTGGCGCCCAAACAATTGACGTCCATGTTTCATAATCACGAAGCCAGTCCTCAACCATTGTGCGTGCTTTACGTCTTGCGATATCGCCGCCAACGGCTTTTAAATTGCGCAACCACTCAAACCCGTGAATTTCCTTGATCCAGTCATCGGGCACATCGTCATGCGCCCATGGGACAATCCCGCTTCTAATGGTTTGGCCAGCAAAATGATATTGATGATTAATCATTGCCATTCCGTGATCGGCATTTCCTGGCCATAAATCATTGGGCACATAATTCAAATTAATGAATTTGCGGGTTTTTAAAGTTAAATTATAAATTGGGTTTGCATAGGCAATCGATTTCAAGCCTTCTTTAAAGCTTAAACGAGATGAGGTTCTGTTCGTTTTCTTTGCCTGCATAAAAAATCTATAAATTTGCTAAAAGATTTAGAGTAGTGATACTTCTATAATAGCCAGAAATTAAGGACTTTTGCAAATATATTCATATTCTTTTTTACAAAAAAGGGCGTTTTTTAAATCTTAACAAACGGTTAAAGAAACAGCTTAAATAAAATTAAAATTGACTTATTCTCAAATTTATGTAAAAATTTATATATGTGTGATGCTCTTCTTTTTAAAGAAAATAACACTTTAAATTGTTAAGAGTTGTGTGTGTAAAACCTCGTTTACAAGTTGAGTCAGTCGAAGTGACAAAATTTGGGGGAAAACCGCTCTAGGCCGAGGCCAGGGCGGTTTTTTATTGCCTTAAATTTATGAATTTAAGGTCGCTTAAAGACTTTTTGCTCGGGCAACTTTAGAACCGTTCTCGCGTCCAATCTCTTTGCAAATCCAGTGGCTGGTCTTAATCAGCTTATCTAAATTAATATCTGTCTTATATCCCATACCATTGAGCATATAGGCCACGTCCTCGCTTGCGACATTGCCTGTGGCTCCTTTGGCGTAAGGACAGCCCCCCAAACCACCAACAGATGTGTCAAAGACACGGATGCCCATCTCTAAGCCTTTTGCGATATTGGCCAAAGCTTGACCATATGTATCATGCAGATGGAGGGCTAATTTATTGTGTTTAATCTCTGGTAAAATTTTATCTAAGATACGTTCAATATCGCCAATTGTGCCAACCCCGATTGTATCGCCAAGGGAGACCTCATAAACCCCCATATTGATAAGCTGTTTTGAGACATCTAAAACAACATCTTCTTTGACTTTGCCAGAATAGGGGCAGGCAACAATTGTGGAGACATAACCACGCACCTTAATCTCATTTTGACGGGCTTTTTTAATGACGTTTTCAAATTTTTCTAAACTTTCATCAATCGTGCAATTAATGTTTTTAAGACAAAAGGCATTGCTGGCTGCAGTAAAAACAGCGATTTCTTTCACACCTGCTTCTAGGGCAAGTTCTAACCCTTTTTCATTAGGCACCAACATAGGATATGAAATTTGGGCTTGGCGGTGGATTTGATTAAAAACCAAATCACTTGATGCCATTTGTGGCACCCATTTGGGTGAGACAAAGGCGCCTGCCTCAATACTGCGAAAACCGCAATCGCTCAAACGGTTAATAAGATCAACTTTGGTTTGAACACTCACGGGGTTCTTTTCATTTTGGAGCCCATCTCTGGGGCCTACTTCGACAAGTTTTACAAAATTATCTGACATTGTTATCAATCTGTATTTTTTAAATTTAAGACATTGCTTCTTGCTTTGATGCTTCAAAAGAGACAAGTTCAAAACCTTCATCAACTTGCTTGCCTTCTTTTGCAAAAACTTCCTTAATAATGCCATTGGCGGGCGCTTTGATCTGATGTTCCATTTTCATGGCTTCTAAAACAAGGAGGCTTTGCCCGGCTTTTACAGCCTCCCCAGAAGTGACAAAACATTTAACCACTTTTGCTGGCATTGGGGCTTGTAGCTCTGGGCTAGCGTCCGAATTACCCATGGCCTCACTAAAGTTTTTATTCGCCCATTTGATTTTAAATTGCCCATCTTGAGTAAATAATTTGATTGCTTGATCATGGATCAAACCAGAGACATGGTATGAGCTCCCATCATGGTCGGTAAAAAAGGCATGGTCATAAAATTCAAATTCGTCAAACTCAAACGATTGCCCATCTTCGTTAGAGACTGTAATTGTTCCGTTAATGGCTTTTAATGTGAAGCTTTTCTCATTTAAGATTTCTGTTGCTTCAATTGTTTCAAAAAATGGATCATTTGAAAAATGCTTGATAAGGGCTCCTTTATATAAAAGTATCAAAGCCAGACAAAGCGTTATATCATCAGCCTTTTCATCGGCACTTTCTTTTAAGTCAGCCAAATTGTTATCAATAAACTTTGTTGAAAGTTTGAGATCTTTGAAATCTGGGTGGCTACAACACGCTTGTAAGAAAGATCGGTTGGTAGTTAGCCCATCAATCTCTAAATTCTTTAGGGCTTTAATCATTTCTTTAAGTGCTTCATCACGGTTCTCGCCCGCAATAATAACTTTTGCAATCATTGGATCATAAAAGATTGAAACTTGTTTTGAGGCTTCATTTTGATAGCCATTAATCGGTGCAAAGGCACTATCAAAGCGCACCCATTCAGACGGCATCAGGTGGGTTAGAGTGCCTGCTTGTGGCATAAAATCATTTAGCGCGTCTTCTGCATAAAGCCTTGCTTCGATTGCATGACCGCAACGATGAATTTGATCTTGTTTTCTTGGCAATTCTTGTCCGCTTGCAATTTTTATTTGCCACTCGACAAGGTCAATGCCCGTGATTTCTTCTGTGACGGGGTGCTCGACCTGAAGCCTTGTGTTCATTTCCATGAAATAGAATGAGCCATCTTCATCAAGAAGAAATTCAACCGTACCAGCACCAATATAATCAACCGCCTTTGCGGCATTGATCGCGGCGTCATAGATTTTTTCACGGATCGCTTCATCAATATTGGGCGCAGGGGCTTCTTCAATAACTTTTTGATGACGACGTTGAAGCGAGCAATCTCGGTCGAATAGATGCACAATATTACCAAAGCTATCGCCAAAGATTTGAACCTCAACATGGCGTGGATTGGTTAAATATTTTTCAATGAGCATATCATCATTGCCAAAAGATGCTTTTGCCTCACGCTTTGCGCTATCAAGAGCTTGTTTAAACTCATCTTCCTTGAATACAGGCTTCATACCTTTTCCGCCCCCACCAGCAGAGGCTTTTAACAAGACGGGGAAACCGATTTCTTTGGCTTGTTTAAGTAAGGTTTCATCACTTTGGTCAGAGCCGTGATAGCCTTTGATCAGAGGAACGCCTGCTTTTTCCATAAGCGCTTTTGAGCGTGCCTTATCGCCCATTGCTTCAATTGAATGCGCTTTTGGGCCAATAAAGATCAGGTCATTATCTTCTAATTTTTTGGCAAATTCAGTGTTCTCAGATAAAAATCCGTATCCAGGATGCACGGCATCGCAATTTGTTCTCTTAGCGACTTCAATTAATTTATCTTGTTTTAAGTAACTCTCGGAAGATGCGCCAGACCCGATCAGATAAGCCTCATCGCTAAGGTTGGTAAATAATGCGCCTTGGTCAGCACTGGAATAAACACAAACCGTTTTGATGCCAAGAGCCTTACAACTCTTGATAATTCGAACAGCTATTTCGCCCCTATTTGCTATTAATATTTTTGCGATTGTTTTTTTCTTGTTTTCTTTGCTCATGCCTATCAATATAAGGCTTATAGAATTCCAAATAAAGTTAAAAAGCGTGAAAAGAGAACGTTCATAATGACAATTCATGACGTTAAAGAATTTATTCAAAACAGCCCGTCATTTGCCTTGCTTGAAAAAGCAGGAAAGTATTTTCTCATTAAGGGCAAATTGAGCGAGGCGAGCGAGCTTCAAGATATTGAAACACTGGGGCAAGAGAGCGGACGCTCAGTTTTCTTTTGCGTGCCATTTAATACAATCTCTGAAAAAGGCTGTGAGGCCATCGGCTTTGAGAAAATTCTAACCATGCCAATCGACGAGAAAATTGAGGTTCAGCCAGATTTTTTTAAAGAATTTGAGAGCCATAAATTAAGCCTAAATGATGATTTAAAAGCTTTTCCGAATGATCAAGACTATATTGATATGGTCGAAAAAGTGCGCCAAAAGCATGTGATTGGCGGGGATGCGACACAAGTTGTTTTATCACGCAGCTTTGATGGACAATTTTTGAGCGAGTTAACAATACAAGCCCTTATCAATTTATTTTATCAAGCCTCTTTAACAGGCGGGCAGTATCAGACTTTGCTCATGGTGGACAGGCGTGATGCGGATGCAAACAAACACCAATATTTGCTAACCGCTAGCCCAGAATGCCATGTTGAGGTTACAAAAGACGATGTGACCATGATCCCGATTGCGGGTACGTTTCGCAAACATGAAAAAAGCAGTCCCGATGAAAGCGATATTGATAAATTAGAACGTTTAAAAAGTTTTTTAGATGATCAAAAAGAGATCAATGAGTTGTTCCAAGTGGTTGATGAGGAAGTCAAGATGATGGGCGTTTTATGCCCCAATGGCGGTAAAATTTCAGGGCCTTTTTTAAGAGAGATTGGAACGGTTATTCACACCGAATATCATTTAAAAGGCTCAAGGCAGAACAATCAGCCAAAGGCGATTGATGCGTTAAGACAAACAATGCATGCGCCAACATTGGTCGGAGGGCCGTTAAAAAGTGCAGCTCGGATCATTGCAAAGAATGAAAATATCTCTCGTGGATATTATGGCGGTGAGATTGGTATTTATAATCCTGATGATGATACGCTTGATTGTTCAATTTTTATCCGTGGTGCTCATTTAAGGGGCGATGGCACTTTTTCAATTCGTGCAGGGGCAGGGGTTGTTCGTGACTCTGATCCTGTTTCTGAAGAGCTTGAAACCAGAGCCAAAGCAGGCGGTATGATTGGGGTGTTAACGGGAAATACCTCAAAAGCAGAACAATTTCTGGATGCGCAAAAACTAGAAATCCTAAAATCACAACTGAATAAAAGAAATGAGCATTTATCACATTTCTGGATTACCAAACAAAATCCCATAAAACCTGCCGATCTTTTAAAGGGTCTAACGGTTACGATTATCAATAACGAAGATGACTTTGCCTTTATGATTGCGCATTTATTAAATCACAATGGGTGTCAGGTTAAGGTCGTTGATACTTTAGGATTTGATTTACAAAAAGATACATCAAAACTTGTTGTTTTGGGCCCAGGGCCTGGTGATATCAATGATGAGTCTTGTCCCAAAATGGTCGCTCTTAATGAAATTACAAGCACATTATTGGCGAGCAATAGGTTAATTTTAGGTGTGTGTTTAGGGCATCAAGCCTTATCAAAAGCCCATGATATTGATGTGGTTTTACAAGAAGAAAACACACAAGGGGTTCAGCGTATAATTCCATTTATGGGGCAAAATTACCGCCTTGGATTTTATAATTCATTCTCGCCAGTATTGGATGATACAAAAAATTATCACGGGCTAGAGTTTGATATTGATAAGGATAATAGAATTCTAGGGATGAGCGGTGGAAGCTTTACTAGTTTTCAATTCCATCCAGAATCGGTGTTGTCAGAAAAAGGGCACGAGGTTTTAACGCGCGCAATTATTGATTTGCGCTTAACTAGAATGGCGTAAAAATTATTCTTAAAGTCTTTTTGAGTGTCTTTTAGAATTTAGTCGGCGATCTTTGTTCGGTCTAAGCGCTTTTTTGACTTGGCCTTGGATCAGTGCGTGGGCTGTAAAAGCAGCCGTTAATGGGGTTAAAACAACACCAAAGCGGTTACCATAGTTGCAACTATCTTCAATGTTAAAACCAAGCTTTCTTAAATTGTGAACGGCAATCCCTTGTGCGGAATATAAAGTATCTTTCGTAAAATCTTGGAAACCATATCTATCTTTTGATTGAGCCATTTTTAAACCTATCGCACTTAAAATTCAGATTGCAATTTTACATAACATTAAGGTGTGAGTCAAGGTAAAGTTTTTTTTGAGGGGGCAGAATTCTAAGGCGTAAAAAAAGCGCCTTATATTAAAAGACGCTTTTTTTTTAATTTATTGAAATTATATTAAGCAACTAAACTTCTAAGTTTTTTGGCTTTTTCAGCGCTTACTCTGCGAACAGCATATTGTCTCTCAGATGAAACGCCACCTGTGCCAGCGCCACTATTATAATATTTATGAGAAACAACTCGATCACCTGCTTGAGTATTGTAAGCATTATCGATTTTTGAAGCTTCATAAAATTCAGGAATATTTGAGTCTTTATTTGCAACCATGATAAAGCGTTCTTCATTATCATCCTTTCTTCTACTATAGCCAGCAGCTGTAGAAGCCATACCACCGAGTAAATTTTTAACACCTTCTTCACGATCACAATTTGTTTCCATGCGGTGATAATCAGGTTCGTACCCAGAAAATTTTAACTCGCCAGTGTTTTTATCGGATCTAAAGTTTACAACACGAGAATCAACGGCCTCTAATTCAACGGCACCACCCCAGTGTTTATATCCTTTAACAGAAATGCGGCCGAATTCTGCACGAAATTCTTTTTCAGCTTGGCTCTTAAAAGGGCGCTTCCATTCTTCTTTGGCTCGACTAACATAGTCAATAGCTTGCTCGCCTAATTTAATAAAGGGCATGATTGTCGCACCAAAAACTGTACCAATAGTATATGCAGAACCCATTGCAAATAAACCGGCAGGCTGTGCAGTAATTTCCGCTGCTGCTTGGAAACTTTCGCCCAGTATTTCTAAGGCAAAGTTATTCTCATAGACTTTAAAATCATCACCATAATTAAACTCTTTTTTTGTTTGATGTTTAAAAAATGGAAACGCAGCTAATTTAAAAGGGAGTGTTAAAGTCGTTAAAATTGTAGCCGATGCATACATTATCGGTAACAAAGTAAAAGAAGCGACAACCTCTTGACCATCTTCAATAGACTGTTTGTAAAATTCTGCAGGCTCCATGCCATATTCGAAAAAGGTGTTGTCATGCGCTTTGCTCCTAAAATGATCTTAAGCATTTAAATTAAAAAGCACTATACAGAATTAAAATATTATGTCAATGAAAACGATATGAATTTAGGTTTAAATTACCAATCAGGCGATTTTTTATTTAAAAAAGCATCTAAGCCCTTTTGTCCATAGTCACTTGATCGTGCTTTGGCGATATGATTAGCACAAAAATCAGTTTGCTCTTGTGAGCCATCTTTGAAATTTTGAGAGCCTTCAAGCAAGTCCTTTGCTTGGTCCTGGGCGCGCGGTGAGCCTTTTAAAATAAAGCCGATAAGTTGATCTAAACTCTCATCAAGAGAAGTCTTGTCATCACAATAATTTGTAATAAAGCCAAGCTGAAATGCCTCTAATCCAGAAACGCGCCTTGCACTAATCGTTAAGGCTTTTGCTTGTTTAAGACCTATTGCGCGAATGACATGCGGAGAGATCACACCTGGCACCAACCCTAATTTAACTTCCGATAGGCAAAACTGGCTATCTTCATTGCCGATGACAAAATCGCAAGCACATGCCAAGCCAACACCGCCCCCAAAGGCAGCACCCTGAACCACGGCAATTGTTGGTTTTCGTGATTTATAGATCGTTTCAAATAATGATGCCAGAGTGAGCGCGTCTTGCTTGTTTTCCTGTTCGCTGGCCTTGGCAATTGACTTCATATGCTCCAAATCAGCGCCAGCACAAAAGTTCTTGCCTGCACCTTTTAAAACGATAATGCGGATATCGTCATTTTTTTCAGCATTAATAAAAGCCTCTTTTAACTTTTCAATAAGCGTCGGGTTGATTGCATTGTGCACCTCTGCTCTTGAGAGCGTTATGGTACAAACAGCATTTTTATTTTGAATATCGAGCATAAAAGATCCCTTTATTTAATCAAATTTACAGCCTGAAAATCCCAAACTTCGTATCCTCAATTGGGGCGTTGAGGGCTGTTTTTAAACTCATACCAAGGATACGTCTTGTATCTTTTGGATTGATAATACCATCATCCCAAAGGCGGGCAGAGGCATAATAGGGGTGGCCTTGCGTTTCATATTGGTCGCGGATTGGTTTTTTAAACTTTTCTAAATCTGCTTCTGAAAGTTGTTTTTCGCCTCTGGCTTCTAATTGATCTTGCTTGACTTGTGCTAAGACGTTGGCGGCTTGCTCTCCGCCCATAACAGAAATACGGGCATTTGGCCAACTCCACATGAACCTTGCACCAAAGGCACGGCCACACATGCCGTAATTACCCGCCCCAAAAGACCCACCAATAATAACGGTTAGTTTTGGTACATTGGCACAAGAAACCGCCGTGACAAGTTTTGCCCCGTCTTTTGCAATACCACCTGCTTCATATTTACTACCCACCATAAAGCCAGTGATATTTTGTAAAAAGATTAATGGGATTTTGCGCTGACAACAAAGCTCAACAAAATGTGCGCCTTTTAAGGCACTTTCAGAAAATAAAATCCCGTTATTGGCCACGATCCCAACTGGTGTGCCATAAAGCTTGGCAAAGCCACAGATTAGTGTTGTGCCGTAAAGTGGCTTAAATTCATCAAACTCACTGCCATCAACGATACGCGCGATGACTTCTTTTGCATCATAGGGTTTTTTCAAATCATCAGGGATCAGACCAAAAAATTCATTGTCATCAAATTTTGGCGGTACAATTTCCGATCTTTCAAAAGGAAGCTCTGGGCGTTTTTTATTTAAGTTTTTAACGATTGTTCGAACCTTATTAAGGGCATCGACATCATCACTTGCATAATGATCGGTTACACCAGAGGTTTTACAATGCACATCAGCGCCGCCTAAATCTTCGGCGCTGACAACTTCGCCAGTTGCCGCCTTTACCAATGGAGGGCCACCTAAAAAGATTGTGCCAGTGCCCTTAACGATCACGGATTCATCTGCCATTGCTGGGATATAAGCACCACCAGCAGTGCAAGACCCCATCACACACGCAATCTGTGCAATGCCCTTTGATGAAAGCTGGGCTTGGTTAAAAAAGATACGACCAAAGTCATCCTTATCAGGAAAGACCTCATCTTGCATGGGGAGAAAAGCGCCGCCACTATCCACCAAATAAACGCAAGGCAGATTATTCTCTAGTGCAATTTCTTGGGCGCGAAGATGCTTTTTAACCGTGAGCGGATAATATGTTCCCCCCTTAACGGTCGCATCATTGGCAACAATCACACAATCCGTGCCATAAATTTGACCAATGCCTGTGATAATTCCTGCGGCTGGGACATGATCATCATAAACTTCAAAAGCGGCAAAGGCCGATAATTCTAAGAATTCAGAGCCTTCATCGATTAATCGCGCAATGCGCTCGCGGACAAATAATTTACCACGCTCTTCATGTTTTGCGCGCGCCTTTTTAGAACCGCCTTGTTTAATGTGATCCAATTGTTCTTGAAGGTCACCACAGATTGTTTCCATTTTTTCATGATTTTGAAAAAAAGAGGGGTCTTCTTTATTAAGTTTTGTTTTGAACATACTGCCTTATTCCTAAAATCTTATTTTAAAAAAGATATTAAGTCTTAAGATGCCATGATGGCTTAATCTTGTCTATGAATTTCGTTTTGTTTTAAAAGCCGAGAGTTTGCTGAACAAAAACGCGAACATCATCATAATAGGCGGTTAATTGGAACGCATCGTAAAACATGCGAACACCAATAAAGACTAAGAAGATTGCAAAAAATTGTCTTAAACGATTGGCATCTGCCTTTTGCGCAACCATTGCGCCTAGTCTGGCGGCAAAAATTCCAATTGGCGATACAATGACAAAGGCCGCCCAATTCACATAGCCGATTGAGTAGGGGATTGATACCCCAGCGATGAGACCGCTGATGATGTGACTGATTGCTCCTGTTGTGCAAATCATTGCTGAAAGCGCTGCAGCCGTTCCAACAGCTTCCTTCATAGGTTTACCAAATAACGCCATTTTAGGCACAGTGATTGTGCCACCACCAATACCAAGCATACTGGAAAGTGATCCGATCACAACACCTGTAATCCCACGCCATGGCTGACCAGGTAAGTCTCTGAATAATGGTTTTGTTTCTTTACAGCGCACCATTGCAAAGGCGGCTAAGATCAGATAGATCGCAAAAACTTTTAGCAAAACAAGGCCTTCAACCAAGGTTCCGATATAGGCGCCAATTCCAACACCGATCAGAATTGTCGGCCCCCAACTTTTTAAAAGCTCTGTATCGACATTTTCTCTTTTTAAATGTGATCTAAAAGAAGAGAAGGTGGCAAAAACACTAACCGCTAACGATGTGGCAACGGCCAAATGCATCGCTGTAATCTCATCATAGCCGAGAAAGTCAAACATATAAAAAAAGGCGGGCACTAAAATAATACCGCCGCCAATGCCAAATATACCTGATAAGAAACCCGCCATTGTGCCGACAACAGCCATGACGGTTAAGATGAGTTCAATATTGTTTGCAATAGGATCCATGATTGTAAGGTCCTGATTTTGTTGTTTTTATTGTTCCTAAAACTCTCTTCGCATATGCACCATAAAACACTGGCNTCTAAAATGCTAGTGCTAATTATGAAATCTTATGAAGTTTTTTTAAAGACGTCTTGTGTTGCGATTTTGCTGCCACATTTGNGCTCNTCTNGATNGTGTAAGCTCTGGGTANNGGTTNACAGGNCTNGCAAANACAGCNNNNTNNTCNACACTNTAGATAAAGTCAGGGGTGTATCTTGTNTTTCGAATAATATCATCATAATCAGGGCCAAGATCGCCGTCATANTCTANNGCTGTTTTGTGAAATTGAATATGGGTGGTGTTTTCAGGCCCTAGCAAAGTCTTAATACTGGTTTCAACATTGTCAAAATGCCCGTTGCCATAGTGAATGACGGCTTTTTCATCGCCCACTTTTTCTTGGATTAATTGGGCACGTTCCGTGTCATCATCACGACTTGCCATTAGCTCGTTACTTACAAAAGCGGCGGGTATTACGCGATGTAAATGCGTTATAAAATAGGTCAAAGAGACCATGTCGGTAAAGCCTGCATCAGCGCCACACATTCTTGTTTTATAGCGCCCTTGTAAACGCATATTTTCAACTGAAAATTCACTCAACTCAAAACCCTCATCTGCATAATCGGTCGCATGGACTTTTAAACCTTTTTGTTTGGCATATTGCAGTCCGAGGAAATAGTTATTCAGTAATTCTTGTGCTTGTTCTCTTGTGTACCAAAGATTGCTGTGTTCTATAAAGGCATCAACATACCAATTAAAATCAACTTTGCCATCGGTAATATCATCAAGCATTTGTTGACCATCTCTATGGGTTTCTAAACAAAGATGCTTAACGCCAGCTTCAGCCATCAGATCGATATTTTCACGGCTCCAGAAAAAACGATCAAAACTTGTATTTGTATGATNTGTATCGCCGAACAACGTAAATTGTTTATTGGCGTAAATATTTCTCAAAGTACGATTAGCGGGTAAAGGTGTTTTCAAAGATTGCGGGATACGTCTTGATAAATCTTCATCACTAATTGGAAAATTGGACGCCCCCTCAGAACAAAAACCCATAGATTGGCCTGTGCGCTCAAACACTCTTGGGGCAAGACAATAAGCCCCGCCAGCAAGACCGAATTTTAGCAATGTTCTTTTTTTAATTTTCATTTAAACACTTTACATAANGCATAAAGGNTTGGCAAGTTTTTTATATAGTTTAATTTNAAAAAAACAAGCAACTCAGACCATATTAAAAAATTAAGGTATTCTGCTTCCCAGTCGGTTTGTTCCCGGGCGTCTCGTTCCCGGACGTCTATTGTTTTGTCGCCATAATTGAAAACGGCTAACAGGTGCTAAATCAGNATAGCGGTTGCAAGGTGTTGCAAACACAGCNGATCCCTCAAGGCTNTAAATAAAGTCAGGAGTATCACGATTGTTTTGACGTGATAAAATGGGGATTGGCTCGTTCAAGCTGCCTTTATAATGATATGGGCTATCAACAAATTCAATATGTGTTGTGTTATCTGGTCCTAATAGTGTTTTAATACTGGTTGGAACATCATCAAAATGGGCATTGCCAAAATGAATGACCGTTTTCTCATCGCCGCATAATTGCTTAATTAATTCTGTTCGCCCCGTATCATCATTACGACCACGTGCAATAATCCCCCAGCTCCTTCTGTAGTCACGATAAAGTTCTTGGTTTTGTTGATTGTAAGCACGTCTTAGAGCAGGTGTTGTTGTAAAACCATCGCCACAGACTTCTGCTCTATAACTTGTTAAGCCATGCCTATATTCTGATGTTATGCCACGATTACGCTCTTCTTGAATTTCTGGTGTTGTTGAATTGACAGTCCAGACTTTTATGCCTTTAAGGTAAGCATAACGAACACCCAATGCTTGTGCCATATATAGAGCATATGATTCATCTCGAGTTGTGTAATAACCAACGCTTCTTGAGTTATAGCTTGCATATTCTTCTGGGTCTTTTTCACCATTAGCAAGGCGATCATAGAGGTCTTGGTTATGAGGTGGTTGTTCTACACAAATATATTTTACTCCTGCGGCGACCATGCAATCTATATTCTCACGGCTCCAGAAAAACTCATCATAGAGGTGCTGACCATGATTGGTATCGCCAAATAACGTATATTGTTTGTTCTGATAAATATTTGTTAATGTCTGTGCTCTTGGTAATGGGTTTTTAAATGAATTCGGTAACTCTTCTAATAAAGCGCTTTGTGGCAATTCGCACATACCATCATCATTATCACTTGTTTGTGCAATTGATGTGTGGCATCCAGATAGCGCAACGGTTCCAAGACCGCCAATTAAAAAGTGTCTTCTATTAAGCATAGAAAAAAGATTATTATAATATTTTTATTATGTCAATAATATGATTTAAAAAGCAATATTTATAGGAATAATCGTAATTAAATTACAAGATTATTCGGACGAAACTGGATAGGGTTTAAATTCATAGGCTTGAAACGTGATGGGCTGAAGGCGCAAAATTTAAAAAAAGCGAAGCCCGAAGATAAAAAAGATTAAATCTAAAATAAAGACTTAAAATCCTCGGGGCACATTCCATTGACGGCATTTCTCACGCCATTTTTCTTTCGCTTTAGCACGGCGCTGGGTTTGTTCAACAGATGCATTGTCGACATAGCTCTCAAAATTATCAGTAACAAGTTTTTCAAAACTCCATTTCGGCAAGCCACTAATCATTGTGACTTTGTCATTGCCCAGTAGCTCAGGCAATTCAACGCTTCTAAAGGTATTTTCAGGGGGCAGGTCGCGATCCAAATATTCAAATATGCCATTATGCGCTGTTGTTTTTCCATTGATCACAAGATTTACATTGCCAGAAGCCGCAGCGGCATAGCGCTTACCAGCGGCGAACCATGGCGCATAAATCGTTTCTAACGGCACATGTTTAGAAAATAGGTTCAGCTCTTCTAAAAAGAAACCAGCGGGACAAGTATGGATCATTTCCATTCTTGTTGGGTTTTTGATCGTCATATCTTCTGCACCCATTCTGTGAAAACCAGAAAAGACGAGTGCCTTGTTTTCTTGTGTGTTCACATCTGAAAATTCAGCAACAGACTGTGCAATTTTAAAACATTCATCAAGCTTTATGCTGTCTGTAATGACATCTGGATTGTTGCTTACAAATTGAAAAACAGTGCGAAACATTGGGTCTTTTTGCGCACGCTCTATAATAGCCTTAGAGAGTTTTTGTTTATTCTCATCAAAGCCTTTTAAATTGGATTCTTCGATCCATTTCACAGTATTGAATTTTGACATGTTTTAAATATACATAATCAAAATAATCTGTCAATAACCGAATAGCGTATTTATAAATGAAGATGATTTATTGTCCGCGCTCTAAACGCTCTAACAATGAATTGCCTGTTGGTGCGGGGCGAGGTTCCCAGACCTTTTTCGGCATATGGCGTCCTTGGATACCATTGACATTCTGTCTTGGGTTGTGAACACGGCGAACTGTTTTTTTACTCGATGTAGACTTGCTTAGCTCATCAATTTCAGCCTCGCCATCTAGAATATCTTCTAATCTAGACATTTCATCGCCGCTTGCTTCTTCGCTCGATTCCTTGTCTTTTTTAGCATTTTTCATCATTTCTTCTTGGGCTTCATACTCACTGGTTTGAGCAAAGCTACTGACTGCACCAAAGCTAACAAAAACGGATAGAAGGGCTATGAGTAAAATCTTTTTCATGAAAACCTTTTTAAAAAAACATTGTTTATAATCACGCATTATAAAACCAGTTGGCTTTGAATTACAAGCTTTAGTCTTTTAAGCGATGATTGAGGCGATACTTTCTTTTAAAATACCGATCATCTCATCGACATGCTCTTTTTTCAAACAAACTGGCGGCGAGAAAATTAAGGTTTGCTTACCTGTTTTTCGGACCGCTAAGCCACGCTCAAAACAATCTGCGTAAACTTTTGGTTGGATAGGGTCTTCGCCCTCTTTCAGTTTAAAATCAAGTCCAGCAAGTAAGCCAATTGTTCTGATATCTTCAAAAATACCGTCAAATTCTTGTAAACTTAAAATCTGATCTTGGAAATAATCCATGATGCCAGAGGCATTATCAAAAAGCTTATCTTCTTGGAAAGTCTCTAATGTTGCAATAGCCGCAACGCTCGCCAATGGGTGACCTGAATAGGTATAGCCATGCATAATCTCAATTGTACTCTCTGGGCCTTGCATAAAGGCATCATAAATATGATCTCTTACAAAGGTCGCTCCCATAGGAACAGCTCCATTGGTCAGCCCCTTAGCGGAGGTAATAATATCGGGCTTTACATCAAAATATTCAGATGCGGTCAGCGTTCCAAAACGTCCAAAGGCACACACAACTTCATCAAAAATAAGCAAAATGTCATGCTCTTCACAAAGCTCTTTAATGCGTTTTAAATAGCCTTTTGGCGGTGGTAGAACACCCGTTGATCCCGCAACAGGTTCAATAATAACGGCCGCGATATTTTCTGGATAATGAAATTTAATCATTGTCTCTAAATGATCGGCATATTCAATACCATGCTCTGGTTCGCCCTTTGAAAAGGCATTTCGAGAAATATCGTGGGTGTGAGGTAAGTGATCTGTATTTTGTAAAAGGCCAGCCTTAAAAACTTTCCTGTTATACGGAATACCGCCAACAGACATGCCCCCAAAATTACAGCCATGATAGCCACGATCACGTCCGATCAACAATGTTTTGCTGTCTTTTCCACGGGCACGTTGATAAGCAAGCGCAATTTTTAGGGCCGTGTCAACAGCTTCTGACCCAGAATTTGAGAAAAACACATGATTAAAATCCCATGGCATTGCAGAGGTCAATTTTGAAGCTGCTTCAAATGATTTTTCATGACCTAAAGAAAAATGAGTTACATAATCAACTTGTTCGGCTTGCTCTTGAATGGCTTTTGTAATGCGTGGAATATTGTGCCCTGCATTCACACACCATAGGCCTGCAGCACCATCTAAAATCTTTCTTCCAGCGGGATCAAAATAATACATTCCTTGCGCCCCTTGCAAAAAGAGCGGATTTTTCTTAAAATTACGATTAGCGGTGTAAGGCATCCAATGTGCCTCTAAATTATTTGTGCCCGGTTTTTTTTGATTAGACATTGATTTAACTCCCTATAAAACTATACAAATTATATTATGACAGAAAACAACAAAGACAACGATAATAAAAATAATAATGGCGAAGAAACAATTGTTTCGATGAGTGAGTTTAAGAAAAGAATTCAACGCCATAAAGAAAACTTAGAAGAAAAACGTGAACAGATCAAGGATACATATGTGGGACGTAGTTTACATGTATCCAATCAAAATTTTGCGCCCGCCTTTAATATCCCCCCTGTAACAAAGATATTATTTTTTAGTATTATTGCCGTTTTCGCTTTGCAATATTTTGGTCCTATGTCATGGGATTATTGGATGATGCAGAATTTAGGCTTTGTGCCTGCTAAATTCTCTGGTGCTCAACCATTTCAGTGGTGGTCTGCTTTATCTCCAATTACACATAGCTTCCTTCATGGTAGCTGGATGCATCTGGGCATGAATGCGTTAATGCTATTAGCCTTTGGCGCTGGCTTAGAGCGTGCCGTAGGTGTCAGGCATTTTCTAAATATTTATTTTCTTGGGGCTGTCGCTGGCGTTGTCACACAATTTATTTTAGACCCATCTTCTCAAGCGGTCATGCTTGGCGCGTCGGGCTGTATTAGTGCATTGTTCGGGGCAATTTTACTCGTCTTACAAAAAGAAGGACGCCTTGGCCCAGGCGCTAGGATCATGCCATTCATTATTTTATGGATTGGAATATCTGTCTTTTTCGGGTTCTTTGGTGTTCCTGGCGAAGAAGCCGATATTGCATGGGCAGCCCATCTTGGTGGCTTCTTTATTGGCCTTGCTTACGCAAAATTCTCAAAAATCTAAAAAAGAATTCTAGCCATTGTTTAGAATTATATTGCTGAAAATGGGCATAATGCGTTATAACCATGAACCATGGAAAACCAAGATTTAAAAGACTTCTTTTTAGAGCCCTCTCATATTGATAACGGCAAGCGATATTTTTCTAGCTTAGCTGAATTTAGGCTTGGGGTTGCAGACTTAAATGCTCTTCCCGCTGATGACCGTGCAGAAGTTGCCTTTGCGGGGCGTTCAAATGTTGGAAAGTCAAGTTTGTTAAATGCGCTTTTGGGGCGAAGGGATTTGGCACGCACATCTAATACACCGGGTCGCACCCAAGAAATGAATTTCTTTGAAATTGGCCATGAGACAGGTCAAAACCCAGCCCATGATTTAGGCTCTCTTTATATTGTCGATTTGCCAGGCTATGGCTATGCCAAGGTTTCAAAATCCAAAGTTAAACAATGGACAGAGATGCTAAAGCTATATTTAAAAGGTCGCGTAAGTTTGCGCTTGGCGTTTGTGTTGGTGGATGCAAGGCATGGGATCAAGGAAAATGACCGCGAAATGATGGAAATGCTCGATGTTGCGGCCGTGCCTTATCAGGTTGTTTTAACAAAGGCTGATAAATTAAAAAATGCAGAGCGCCCGAAAATTGTCGCTAAGGTTGAAGCCGAATTGGCAAAGCATCCAGCGGCTTTCCCAAAACCAATTTTAACCAGCTCGGTTGATAAGACGGGTGTTGACCTGATGCAGGGGCGCATATTTAAAATTTTAAGAGATGAAAATCGCGGATAATATTGGATAATTTTTGATCTTTTTTAAAAAAGATACTCGCGAAAATGTTCTATTTATGTTCTAATTAATTTCATGGATATTTTATCAATTTTTACAGCAGAATTTTTCTACGGTTTGGGGCTTGGTGCTCTGATCTTTGGCGGTGGTGTTTATCTTTTAACAGGGCGCAAAAGTGACGGCGCTTTGCGTGATGATATCATCCGAAAAGACACCAAGATTGAGACTTTGGATGAGCAATTGCGCATTTATAAGCATGACATGGCTTTACGCGATGAAAAGCTTGAAAGTCTGACAGCACAGCAAGCAAAATTGCAGGCTGATTTAGAAAATGAAAAGAAAAAAGTTGAAAGTCAGTTAGAAACGGTTGAAAAGGCCAAGCAAGAATTATCCAATATGTTTAAGGCGGTTGGGCAAGAAGCGCTTCAGGCCAATAACAAAGCTTTTCTTGATCTTGCCAAAGAAAATTTAGAGAAGATGAATGTCAAATCATCTGAGACTTTGGAATCCAAGAAAAAAGCGATTGAAGAGATTTTGAAACCTGTCTCTAGTTCTTTGGAAAAAATGGATGAGAAAATCACGCTTTTGGAAAAAGCTCGCCATGGTGCTTATGAAGGTTTAAAACAACATCTCTCTCATATGGCAGAAGATCAGGTTAAATTAAGACGTGAGACAGCTCAATTGGTGCAGGCTTTGCGCTCGCCATCAACCAAGGGGCGTTGGGGAGAAATCCATCTTCGTAATACGGTTAAGATGGCTGGCATGATGGATCATGTTGATTTTGTTGAACAAGATAGTTTCCGTGATGAAGGCCAGCTCAAAAAGCCAGACATGATTATTAAAATGCCAGGTGGGCAAAAGGTTATCGTTGATGCGAAAGCGCCGATTGATGCTTATTATGATTGTTTGGAAGATGATATCTCTGCTATTGAACGAGAAGAGCGTATGACACGCCTTGCCCGTTTGGTGCGTGACCATATTAAGGGCTTATCTTCTAAAGCTTATTGGGATCAATTTGAAAGCCCTGAATTTGTCATTATGTTCTTGCCCAATGAAGGGGTGTTTAGTGCAGCTGTTGAAAAAGATCCTGGGCTTTTAGAATATGGTGTTGAACAAAAAGTTATTCCTGCCTCACCAACAACATTAATCGCGCTTTTAAGGGCGGTTGCCTATGGTTGGCAACAAGAAAAAATCGCTGAAAATGCCCGTGAAATCTCTGATCTTGGTGCTGAGCTTTATAAACGATTATCAAGTTTTGGTGGCCATTTACAAAGTTTGGGGCGTGGTCTTAACACGGCTCTTAATAATTATAATAAAGCGATTGGTTCATTGGAGCGCTCTGTTTTACCAACAGCGCGTAAGTTCCAAGACCTTCATGTGATGTCAAAGCCAACGGACTTACCTGATTTGGAGCAAATTGATCAACAAACAAGGCTTTTAAATGCGCCTGAATTCGATAATGAAGCGGATGATATTGCGCTTGATGATGATAGTGAAACCTCTAAAAAACAAGATGATGTGAGCGATGATACAAATGAAGAGTCAAACGAGGATTTGGACAAGATTTTGAACCAAGCATCATAAAAGCTTGATTTTTGGGCGGAAAAAGCCCATTTTACTGATATAAGATTTAATAATTTATAAGATAATTTTGGAAATATTTTTATGGCTATTTTAAAAGTACTTGAGCCACCTGCACCAGTTTTAAGACAAGTGGCAAAACCGGTTGAGGCTGTAACAGATGAAATTCGTGCCTTTTTGGATGATATGTTGGAGACAATGTATGATGATAAAGGGATTGGTCTGGCTGCCCCACAAGTTGGCGTGTCAAAGCGCCTTGTCACAATTGATTTACAGCAACGCGGCGAAGATGAGCAACCTCAAATTTATTATTTTGTAAATCCAGAGATTATTTGGGAATCTGATGAGATTGTTGGCTGTATGGAAGGGTGTTTATCAATCCCTGGTCAATTTGCAGAAGTTGAACGCCCAGCCCAAGTCAAAGTCAAATATCTTGATTATTATGGTGAAGAACAAATTTTAGAGGCTGATGGCTTGATGTCTGCTTGCATTCAGCATGAGATTGATCATTTGAACGGTGTTTTGTTTGTCGATCACTTATCGGCGTTAAAACGAAATATGTTGATGAAGAAGCTAAAAAAATCTCAAAAGCAACGTGGTATTGCTTAAAGCTTTAAAATTCTATAAAAAGACTTTTATAAAAACATAGATTTAAAAAGGTCTTGTAATCATGAGCATTAAAATAATTTTTATGGGCACACCTGATTTTTCTGTGCCAGCGCTACAGGCTTTACACGAGCATGACGGTTTTGAGGTCGTGGGTGTTTACTCACAACCACCAAGAGCGGCAGGGCGTGGCAAATCTCTTCGTAAATCGCCCATTCATACTTATGCTGAAGATAATAATATCCCTGTCTTTACACCTTTGAATTTCAAAAAAGACGAGGCGGTTCAAGAATTTCAAGCGTTAGGCGCAGATATTGCTGTTGTGGCGGCTTATGGTCTTATCTTGCCACAAGTGATTTTGGATGCCCCTAAATTTGGGTGTATCAATATTCATGCTTCTTTGTTGCCAAGATGGCGCGGTGCCGCCCCTATTCAACGCGCAATTGAAGCAGGCGATGATAAAACAGGTATCGGGATCATGCAAATGGAAGCAGGCCTTGACACAGGACCTGTAATGATGGAGCGTGAAATTGAAATCGTTGATAATATGAATGCGGGCGAGCTTCATGATGCTTTAAGTAACTTGTCAGCCCAAATGATCGTGCCTGCCATTGAAGATATTATTAATGGCAGGGCTGAATTTGTTACTCAAAACACAGATGGTATAACCTACGCCCATAAATTACAAAAAAATGAGGGGGCGTTAGACTTATCCTTATCTGCAAAAGAAATCCACAATAAGATTTTATCATTTACACCATGGCCGGGTTGTTTTTTAACGCTCTCTAACGGTCAACGTTTAAAGATTATAAAAACATCATTGCCCGATTTTGAGGATGACAAAGAAGCTGGCACAATCTTATCAAAAGATTTGGTCGTTGCTTGTGGCTCTGGCGTCTTGAAGTTTGAGGTTGTTCAACCACAGTCAAAATCAAAAATGGATGGCAGGTCATATCTCAATGGGTTTGGCTATACTATCGGCGATAATCTTATTAAATAGAATGACCGTAATTTAGTTTTACGTTATTTCTTTTTATTTTATGAAAACACCTTGACTTTACCATAATTTATGTTTATACGATAAATATAAGCTATTTTAATGGACATATAAAGGAGAGAAGAATGTCAGTTAAACCAAATGCAGAATATACAAAGTTTTTTAATCAAAACCCTGAATTAGTTGCAGCGATTAACGCTTCTGATGAAACAATTGAATCAGTTATCGAGACTATGCGCGAAGATCGTAACTCACAAGGTATGAAATGGGGCCGTGGTTTAGCGGGCGCTATCGGTACATTTGTTGTTGCAAATATAGCTCTTCCATTCTGGCCAGTGGCTCTAGTTGCTGGTGCTGCTTATGGTGTTGCTGCTCTTGTTAAGCCAGTTGAGACAAAGCAAGTTGTTGATGCAGTAACTACAAATTCACATTTTAAGCAAGCAACGAACACGTTTAATAATGTTGTTATGCAAGTATTCCAGCCTAACAAGTTACGTGCGCAAAATAACGTTAAGCAACGTTTTCAAAATACATTAAGCATGTAATTTTTTAAGACTTATATTAGATTTAAAAGCCCTGCTCAAATAAGAGTGGGGCTTTTTTATTGAAATAAATATGACTATCACTGTATAAATCATTGTTATGACACAACGTTGGAAAATTATTATTCAGTATGACGGTTCTCCCTTTTGTGGGTGGCAGAGGCAAAACCATGCGCTGTCGGTTCAAGAAGCCATTGAAGAGGCGATTTTCAAATTTTCTGGAGAGCGTGTTTCCATTTATGCCGCAGGGCGCACGGATGCGGGTGTTCATGCCTTGGGTCAAGTGGCGCATTTTGATTTAGAAAAACAAACAGATGGCAAAACGGTGGCTGGTGCCATTAATGCTCATTTAGGCGACCATCCTATTTCAATATTAGCGGCAGAGGCCGTTGATCAAGAGTTTCATGCAAGATTTTCAGCCCTTGGCAGATCTTATGTTTATCATCTTTTATGCAGGCAAGCGCGCCCTGTTTTTGAAAAAGGCAAGGTGTGGCATATAAAACATGAATTGGATGTAAAAGCGATGCAAGAAGGCGCTAACTATCTAATCGGTAAGCATGATTTTTCAAGCTTTAGAGCCATTCTATGTCAGGCAAAATCGCCCATTAAGACGATTGACCGTATTGAGTTCTTTGAAGAAGATCGTGGGCTTGAAGGGCAACATATTTGGATGGAGATTGAAGCACGCTCTTTCATGCATCATCAGGTTCGTAATATTATTGGGAATTTGAAAATGGTTGGCGAGGGAAAATGGGAGCCGATTAAAATCAAGCAAGTCTTAGAGTATAAAGACCGCACCAAGGCAGGGCCAACAGGATCGCCAGATGGGCTGTATTTTAAATCCGTTATTTATTAATTAAATCGTCCCGTTTAATTGCGCTACATGAAGAGCAATTAGAAATCCTGGAATATATTCGATGAAAAGATCATAAAGCAAAATAATTCCAATCGCACCGATGGCTGGCACTTTTAAATAGTTTCTCAACAGAACCCACTGATAGATATAGCCAAACACGACAATAAATATAAAAGAGATATTTTGTCCTGCGGCACCACCTATTTCATACGCTCTGATAAATGAAAAGGGTAGGATTATAAAGACCTGCATGGGTGCAGTTACACAAGACATAAATAGATATTCTTTGAACCCTTGTAAGCGGTCAATATGCTCAGAAATCTTGGACAGGGTAAAAAGATAAAACAAAAATCCACAAACGGATAAAAGGCCGTAAATCCACCAAGCTGAGCTTGTCATGATTTCTAAAAAAGCATCCGACACTGAAAACAGAACAACCTGAAGCAAGATTACGATGACGGGAAGGATCAAAGCCTGTTTTGCCTTATCATCAGAATAGCGTAATTTACCCGCCACATTTTTATCAAATGCCATGAGACGAAGAGTAAGATAGCTATGAAATATAATATCTTTAAGCATAATTAGGATGGCTTTAGTTGGTTAAATTCCTAATTATTTTATAAAGACGTTGGTCTAAGATTTAAAGGGAAATAAAATTTATATTTTATCTTTAGGTGTTTTAGATACTGATTTTGGTGCTTCTGGGCGCCTTGAACGATCATCTAGCACAACGACACTATCATCTTTGCTTAGGGTCGTAATTTTATCCCAGGCATTGTCAATTCTTCTAGCGCTATGATCAAAATGACTTTCAACATAAAGCATGTCATAATCTTTGATTAGGTTAGACATTTTATATTTTAGCAATTCTAAAAGATTGTTTTTTAGCTCGGCACCAGCAGATGTTTCTATATTTTCTGCAAATAATGAATAAGCAAGGTCCAAGGCTTTGTTGAAGCTAGCGACGTCATGCTCATGTTTAAAGAAACATTCAAATAAATCATTTTTTTCAATAGGTTGTCCTTGAATAGCTTTTTCAATATCAAGCATCATAGCAGATGCCAAAATAAACTCTTTTGCTTTTGTTGGAATGTCTTCTGCTTTTATCTCAGGATGCTCATNGGCAAGCATTAAAATACCAGCTGANTTACGNCCNCTCAGTAAAAATGANGTATACCGTTTTGCATTAAAACCATNTCTTTCAGCAGATTNNGCCGAGAATGTTAACTCTGTTTTNTTGTTTAANGCCCTTAGTAAAACTNNTGGTTTNACACGGCGGTCATGCTTTTCTTGTAATAAAACGACATATGTCTCTAAACCTGTGAATTGAGATCGTCTCTCGAGCAGGTCAGCAATCATTTCTTTATAATGGCCACCTTCAAGAGAGTCATAAAGGGGCTTCATATAAGCATCATAATCGCCACGAATAAGATGTTCGATAAAATGACTAGAGCTAATCTTACCGGCTTTTGCCATGCCAATTACACCCTCAAAAGCAGATTTAAGGTGTAGAGGGGAGATTTCAGAAACACAGATTTCATTATCTCGGATAATTTGGAAAAAACGGGCTGGATCAAGCTCAATTAAGTCTATTGCAACATCTTCATCAATGGATACAGTATCATCTTCATGCTTAATGAGATTTTTACTCAAAGCATCAGTCATTTCATTTTTTAATCGAGATACTATCATTTTTAATTCCGTTCAATTTACCTCTATAGTATTGCATTTTTTACTCTAAAAATAAAGGAATTTTGACATAATGTATAAAATTTTAAGAAGTTGTAAACTTGTTTTTAACGATATAAAAAACGGGATTTATTAAAGCGAACGCCTTGATTTCAATGCCAAAGTAATGGTTCCATCATCCATATAATCGAGCTCGCCGCCAATTGGCATACCATGGGCTAATCGGGTCAGTTTTACATTAAATGGTTCTAATTTATCATTTAAGTAATGTGCCGTTGTCTGCCCGTCAACAGTCGCCTTTAGCGCAATAATAACCTCTTCAACTTCTTGTTTTTGAACGCGTTCTATAAGTTCTTTAATGCGTAAATCATCGGGTGTAATACCATTTAGCGCAGAAAGCGTTGCGCCCAAAATATGATAAACACCATCATATGAGCCTGTTCGCTCCATCGCCCAAAGGTCAGAGACGGTCTCGACAACACAGATCAAAGATTGGTTGCGCTTATGAGATGCACAAACAGAACAAGGCTGTACCATGTCCAAATTGCCACAAATATCGCAATTCTTCATTTTATCGGCTGTCTCCTTCATATGATTGAGAAGGGGGTAAAGCTCTGTTTCTTTATGTTGAAAGAGATGTAATATGGCGCGCTTAGCCGATTTTTGCCCAAGGCCAGGAAGCCTTGCGAGCATTTTAATCAGATGGTCAATGTCTTTATTTTGGTGCATTTAAACAGCTTTATTTTTATAAGAAAAATCATTTAGTAAGAATTTATAATCACAATAAATATTGATCTCTTCAAGGTCTTTTAACGAAAGTGCCTCTAATGTATGTTGCACCATTGGGGTCGGCCCTGCAATAAAAACAGACATATCGTTCAAATCTTCGAAATCACGGGTTGCGGCATCGCCAACCAGCCCTTTTTGTCTTGAATAAGAAACCTTATTATTATCAAAACGCTCTGCACAAACTGTCAGATTACAATTTTTAAATTTTTCCAATAGGGCTAACAGCTCTTGCTCATAAAACTCATCTTCGCTGTTCATGCCCCAATAAATTGATATTTTTGCGTCAAGCTCGTTTCGAAAAGCTAAGTTTTTTAAAATACTCCAAATGGGGGAGAGCCCAACACCAGCACATAAAAACAAATAATGATGGTTTAAATCAAACTCTCTTGGGAAGGTCATATCGCCTTCGGCTTGTTTAACATGAATCGTTTTGCCGATATTTTTTTTATCGCAAAGAAAACTTGAAAGGCTTGACGCTTCTTTTACATCTTTGACATGAAAAATTAAAACGTCCTCATGCGGAGCACTTGCAATTGAATAGGGGCGAAACGCCGTGTCATTTGCATGAGCACCCAAAAAACAATATTGGCCAGCAAAATACTCAAAATTATTTGGTTTTTCCAAAATGACTTTTGAGATGTTCTTTTTACAAGGCTCAATATCAATAATTTTTGATGTGAATAAGATCATAAAGAATGATTTTTTCTATTGTTATTTTTTCTTCTTATAAAATTGCTTTTTAAAGGGCGAAGTTCAAGTCCTAAATTTGTACGTGCTATAAAAAAGTGCGGATCAAGTCCGCACTTTATAAATTAAATTTTATTTATGAGATTACATGGCCATACCAGTGCCAGGGCCTTTATTATCTCTTTTATTCTTATTCTCTTGCTCATTTGGCTTAGAAACAGATGGATCGTGCCCAAGAGCAAGTTTTGGCTTGCCAACTGATTGTGCTTTATCCATGCCAAACTCAAATTGATGTGCCCCTTCGGCTAAAAAGGCTGCTTTTTCTCTTAAATTTGTTGTTTTGGCAGCTTTCATATTGGCATCCATCATTTTCTTAACGCCATCTTGGAATTCCGCTTGAGCTTGTGCCTTGATCTCAGGGCTACTATTCATATAGTTACCTTTATCGTGGAAATTCTTTTCAAATTCATAGCCTTTACTCATCGCTGATTTAAAGTCTTCTTTTGCTTTGTTAAAGAGAACTTTATCCTCAAGATTATCGGCCGCCTCCGCATTCTGCTCAATGTCACGAATAATGCTTTCAGCTTGATCCATGAAGTCTTTATGAGTACGAGACATAAAGTCTTTTGAAGATGCTTGAACCTGACCGCCTGTATTTAAAGTTGCAAGTGGTGCGCTTTTATTTGGTTCTCCTTCTTCATGCGTTAATCTCAAAGGATCTGGATCTTTTGAAATTACATCTTGCTTAGGTTCACCTTCTTCTGCCTTAATATCATTTTTATTCTTAGGCTCCCCAAATTTTACATTATCTGCGCCAGAAAGGCGATACATTGTTTTTAATTGCTGAGGATCTGTAAATGTACCATCAGGAGCTTGTTTTAAGTTTCCTTTTAAAACTTGTTTGCCCTGACTGATATTACGCCCATATTCTTGAATTAAACCGAAAGATAGTTTTTGATATCCTTCTGCGTCCAAAATTCCTTCTTTTGCGGCAAATTTTAAATCATCCATAGAAGCGCGTGTTGATGGCTCGCCTTCATAGGTCTCCCCATTCTCTTTTGCGGCTTCAACTTTTGCATCATGAATTTGTTGTGCTAACTCAGGTGAGATTTCAACTGTTGCTCTTTTATCCAATTTAATGTGAGCGGCAACAACCATCATCTTTTCATTAACATCGCCATGTACTTTTGTATTTTCCCAACCTTGTGATAAGGCTTGCCCAGCAATACATAGTGCTGATGTCATGGTCATTTGGTTTCCTTTAAAGCGGATCCCCTTACCATTGGAAATAATCATCCCAGATTGGTCGGCAGCCATGATCTGAAGCTTACCTTTATGAAAGCCCATTTGGCCGATTGCATTGCCAAACTCGCCATATTTGGCTTCATCCATATTTGAGTTTGCTTCATCGACGCCCAGACTTTCCATGAAAGCCTTAAATTGACCAATTTTTTCACGAAGCTCTTCACGTCTTCGCTCTGCCTCTGCTTCTTCTTCCTCTTCTTTTTTAGAGAAATACTCATCAGATTTAGACATCGTGGCCGCTTTTTCTTTAGCAGCAGCATTAATTTCATCATCTTTATCTTTTGGGAATTCTTTACTGTTTTGAGCATTTTTAGGCTCAGCTGTAAATTCAGTGTTACTCGCCGGCTGCTCTTCTGGTGCATCGGGCTGTGCATGCTCGTGACCATGATTTTGCGCTTGCTCTTCTTGATCAAGAACCGCTAGTGGATATTCTTTTTTATCGTCTGAATTTTGTTCATTAGCCATTATTTTGTCCCCTTTAATCGCTAAAAATGCAATTTCTATCTAAATATAGTTATGTCAAAATATTATAATAAAAATATTAACAAAGAGTCAAGGATTCCTCAAACTCTTACGCTAAAATACTAAATAATATCGTTTCTATAAATAAATATTATTCATCTGTTAAAGAAATCAAGGACGCATTACCACCTGAAGCCGTTGTGTTTACACTGATCGCGCGTTCTGTGGCAAAACGAAGTAAATAACTTGGTCCACCAGCCTTTGGCCCTGTCCCTGATAAGCCTTCGCCACCAAATGGTTGAACACCAACAACGGCACCGACCATATTGCGATTAACATAGATATTACCAACATTCACATGTTGCGAGATGTCATGGGCGGCAAAGTCAATTCTTGTATGGATACCAAGGGTTAAACCAAAGCCTGTATCATTGATTTTCTTTAAGACCTTGTTTAAATCCTCGCCTTTATAACGAATAATATGGGCGATCGGACCAAACACTTCTTCTTCTAATTGATCTAAATCCTCAATTTCAAAAAGATGCGGCGGCATGAATGTGCCATCTAAATCTTTTGGAGTTTCTAACTTATGGATCAGTTTGGCTTTTGGATCTTTTTCCAGCTTTTCAACATGGGCTTTTAAACCTTTTAAGGCGCGCTCATCAATAACAGGGCCAACATCGGTAAAGGCCAAGGTAGGATCGCCAAGATCAACGGCTTCCATCGCCCCTGTTAGCATCTCAATGATTATAGGGGCGATTTCTTCTTGTAAGAATAAAACGCGCATCGCTGAGCAACGCTGTCCAGCTGATTGGAAAGCAGAGCGGATCACATCATCTGTCACTTGTTCAGCCAAAGCCGTGTTATCAACAATCATACAATTTTGACCACCAGTCTCGGCAATCAATGGAATAATCGCACCCTCTCTCGCGGCGATCTCACGATTGATTTGTTTTGCAACAGGAACCGAGCCCGTAAAGGCAAAGCCTTTGATGCGCTCATCAGCCGTTAAAATCGGGCCAACCATCGAACCTTTTCCTAAAACAAGTTGCAGGGCAGAGGCTGGAATGCCTGCTTCATGCATCAGTTCAACCGCGCGATACGCAACCAAACTTGTTTGTTCTGCTGGTTTTGCAATTACGCTATTTCCTGCCATTAGGGCTGCGACCACTTGACCTGTAAAGATCGCGAGTGGGAAGTTCCACGGGCTAATACAAGCCCAAACACCACGGGAGTGATAAGAGAGCGTGTTGCTTTCTCCAGTAGGGCCAGGGAGCTCAATAGGGCCTGCAAAAATATTACGACCTTGGAAGGCATAATATCGACAAAAATCAACGGCTTCTCTAACTTCATCGACACAATCATCAAGCGTTTTTCCTGCTTCTAGTGCACAAATAGCGATTAGCTCATCTCTATTTTCTTCTAACAGATCGGCTAATTTTTCCAACGCATCTGCGCGCTCCGCAGCAGGGGTCTTTGACCATGCTTTATAGCCATCTTGTGCTGTATCAATTGCCTTATTTATGACGCTCTCATCACTTAAATAAAGGTCGCCCAATATATGATCGGTTCGTGATGGGTTGGTAATATCGATCTTGGCCCCTGATTTAATGGTTTTGCCGTCAATCAAGCTTCCAATTTCAAATTTCTTTTTCTTGCTCTTAAAGCTCTGAATGTAACCTTCGATATAATCTCTATTGCCACGGTCTTCGATATCAAAGCCACTTGAGTTGGCTCTAGTATTTAAAATATCAATTGGGAGAGGAATTTTTGGATGCGCAATTTGCTTAAATTCTCTGATTTTTTGTTGAGGCGGTGTGACAAGCTCAACAATTGGCACGTCTTTATCCGTGACTTTATTCACGAAAGATGAGTTTGCACCATTCTCAAGCATTCTGCGCACGAGGTATGGAAGCAAGTCTTTATGCGTTCCAACAGGGGCATAGATACGACACGCCGCATGATAGTTTTCTTTAACACTATCATATAATGGCTCGCCCATACCGTGAAGGCGTTGGAATTCATAGTCGTTTAAATTGTTTTCTTCTGCGAGGTGTAAGATTGTCGCTGCTGTGTAGGCATTATGCGTTGCAAGCTGTGGGTAGAACACATCTTTTTTGGACAGAAGTTTAACCGCACAGGCATTATAACTTAAATCAGTTATAACTTTTCGTGTAAATACTGGAAAGCCAGGATCGCCCATTGTTTGAGCATGCTTAATCTCTGTATCCCAATAAGCGCCTTTGACCAAACGGACCATGATTTTGCGCCCAGCTTTTTTAGAGAGAGCCTCTAACCAGTCAATCACATAGAAAGCACGTTTTTGATAGGCTTGTAGAGCTATGCCAAACCCTTCCCAGCCATCTAATTCTGGATCAAGGAAAACTTGCTCAATCACATCTAAAGAAATGTCCAAACGGCTACATTCTTCGGCATCAACGGTTAAACCGATATCATAATGTTTTGCACGAAGTGACAATTCTTTTAGTTTTGCAACCAAAAAAGGCACGCAAGTATCCGATTTAGTGAGCATGTATCGTGGATGTAGAGCTGATAATTTAACAGAGATACCAGAGCGATCAATTGATGAGCCGTTTGGTTTTGTTTCAACGGCATTTTGTCCGATTTTTTCTAAGGCATCTGCATAGCTATTAAAATAGCGATCAGCATCTTTAAAGGTGCGTGATGCTTCGCCCAGCATATCATAAGAATAGCGATAGCCTTTTTTCTCCATAGAGACAGCTCTTTTAATGGCGGCTTCAATGGTTTGTCCCATAACAAATTGTTGGCCTAAAATTTTCATGGCTTGCAACATAGCATTGCGAATAACGGGCTCGCCCATACGTTTTACAACACGCCCTAACATAGATTTTTTAGAAGCGCCCATAATGTCGCGTTCTTCTTTTACAACCTTACCAGACAGCATAAGCCCCCAGCTTGAAAGACTTAAGAACAGATCATTTGCCTTTTCAATATGGCTATCCCAATCAGCAGAGCCAAGCTTATCTTCGATTAATCTATTGGCGGTTCTTGAATCAGGCACACGAAGTAAGGCTTCGGCTAAACACATGAGGGCGATACCTTCATCTGTTGTAAGACCATATTCAGCCAAGAAATTTTCAATTGTAACTGTCTTTCGCGGCGCATTACGGACATAGTCAATTAATTCTTCGGCGCGCGCTTGAACCTTTTTCAAGTTCAATTCACTATTCTCAACGAAATCAAGCAGACCAACGGTCGCTTCAACTTCGGGGGTATGATAATGGGCTTGAATTTCTGTGCGGCTTAAATCTAAAGTTTCGTTGTTATTTTTTAACGCATTTTTTGCCATGATACGCTTCTTTCTATTTTATTCTGCTAATATTTAAATGCCACCGTATCATGTTTTTTTTATCTTGAAAACAAAAGCGTGCATCGCCTTTGGTACGTTTAAATAAAAGGCTTAGTTCAAAAATAAGCAAACTATAATTTACATAATATTAATGTTTTTCATTGATAGTTAAATTTGAGTTTTAAAAAAAGAAAAGGGTTTTAGCAATTTGCCAAGAGATAACAAAAGAAATGAAAAAAGCGGGCAAATCATTGGCGCGATTGAAGTAGGCAGTGTTGAGCATGGCACTATAGAGGCTGTTTTAATTGGTCATGCGGAAAATCCCGATAACCCGATGCAAACCGCATTGACGCTTTTGAGTAGCGCTGAGCCAACAACAATTGACGGGAAAACAGATAAAATTTTATCGCAAGCAGAGATTTTTAACTGGATTATAGATTTGCCAAAGACAATTTTTGAAAAAGCGTGGATTAAAGAGTTTGATCTATTTGATGCAACGAAACCAATGGATTTTACCAGAGAAGCTGTAACGCATCATAGGGCTGAGTTTGGAAAAGAAATAAGACATCTCCGATCAGCCCTTCGCGCAAAAGACATTACGCCCAAATCAGATGAACAAAACCGACCAAACACTGATAAAAAAAATAAACCTTAATAAAGACGGCCGATCAATGCGCTTGCGCCCAATTATCGCCGATGCCTGCATCAACGCTTAATGGAATAGAAAGCTTACAAACATTCTCCATCACATCTTTTAATAATGAGACGCAACGCTCAACATCATCTTCTTTTATCTCAAAAATAAGCTCATCATGAATTTGTAAAAGCATCTTAACGGGCAGGTCTTGGTCTTCAATGGTTTTATGAACTTCGATCATGGCTTTTTTCATGATATCGGCCGCCGTTCCTTGAATGGGGGCGTTAATCGCTTGGCGCTCGGCAAAGCTTCGGATAGAAAAGTTTTTATCCTTAATCCCATTTACAACACAGTGTCGACCATAAAGCGTTTTCACATAGCCATGTTTTCGTGCAAATTCTTTTTGGTCTTCCATGAACTTATCGAGTTCAGGAAAACGGGCAAGATAGTCTTTAATATAGCGATTGGCCTCACCTGCATCACCGCCAATTTGTTTGGCAAGCCCATAGCCACTAATCCCATAGATAATACCAAAGTTAATCGCCTTGGCTTTGCGCCTTAAATCGCTTGAAACCTGATCTAATGGGGTGTCAAAAACATGCGATGCGGTCAGCGCATGAATGTCTTGATCATTTAAGAAGGCTTGTTTTAAGGTCTCAACGCCTGCCATCTCCGCAACAAGACGTAGCTCAACTTGTGAATAATCCATTGAGACCAGCTTATAGCCATCTTCAGCGATGAAGGCTGTTCTAATTTTCTTACCATTTTCTGTTCTAATCGGAATATTTTGTAAATTTGGATCCGATGACGATAAACGCCCAGTATTGGTGGTCGTCATTGAAAATGAGGTGTGAACACGCCCCGTTTTGGGGTTGATCTGATTAGGAAGTGCATCGGTATAGGTGCTTTTTAATTTTGCCAATCCACGCCATTCTAAAACATCTTGGACGATTTCATGCCCTTGCTCTGCGAGTGGCTCTAGCACATTTTGCGCGGTGGAATAAGTGCCAGATTTGCTTTTCTTACCACCTTCTAAACCCATTTGACCAAAGAGAACCTCGCCCAGCTGTTTAGGCGAGCCGACATTAAATGTCGTCCCAGCTTCCTTATGGATTGCCTCTTCTAATTCATTGAGCTGTTTTTCAAAACTATTGCTCATCTCTTTTAAAATAAGCGGGTCGATCTTAATGCCCTTAAACTCCATATTGGCAAGAACATTAACCAATGGGCGCTCAATATCTTCATATAGAGACGCCATTTTTTCTTGTGCAATTCTTGGTTTAAATAAACTATGAAGGCGGCGTGTCATATCCGCATCTTCGGCCGCATAATCAATCGCCTGATCAATTGAGATTTCATCAAAAGTTTTTTGATTTTTACCTGTGCCCGCAATCTCTTTAAAAGAAATATTCGTATGCCCCAAAAACTCTTCACTTAAAGCATCTAAGCCATGCCCATGTTTTGTGCCATCAACGACATATGATAAAAGCATGGTGTCATCAATCGGACTGACATTAATATCATGCTGCATAAAAATTTGTGCGTCATATTTCATGTTATGGGCTATTTTTAAAATGCTTTCATCCTCTAACATAGGCTTTAAAACTTCTAATGCCTTTTCGAGCGGGATTTGATTGTATTTCTTTGAAGATTCTCCCTCTTCATTTTTACCGCCTAAGTCTAACCCCATCTCCACATTCTTTTGCTTATGCCCTAAGGGAATATAAGCAGCCTTGCCAGAATGAATAGACATTGAAACACCAATTAAATCAGCTTCAGATGGGGTTAAAGATGTAGTCTCTGTATCAACAGCAACAATCCCAGCTTGTTTAGCCTCGTCACACCATTTCTTTAGCGTTTCTAAGTCTTCGATACATATATATTCAGCTTCTTCATCGGCATTATCATTCGCATTGGCATTATCCAATAGCGCAGAGCGCCCCTCAGCATGAAGCCCAAGCTGGTTTTGAATTCTTGAGATCGTTGATTTGAATCCTTGCTCGGTCAAAAACTCTAATAATTTTTCTGGATCGGGGGCGTTAATATGAAGCTCATCAAGGGGAAGCGGAACGGGGACTTCATCTTCCAAACGGACCAATTTCTTTGATAAACGCGCTTCTTCTGCAAATTCGATCAGATTTTCACGACGTTTATTTTGTTTAATGGTGTGCGCATTCTCAAGTAAGGTTTCTAAATCGCCAAACTCTTCTAATAATTGTGCGGCTGTCTTAACACCGATGCCAGGCACACCTGGAACATTATCTACCGAGTCACCAGCCAAAGCCTGAATATCAATAACAAATTCTGGGCCAAGGCCAAATTTCTCAATAACTTCATCACGCCCGATAGTCTTATTTTTCATCGCATCGAACATGCTGACTTTATCATTAATAAGCTGCATCAAATCTTTATCAGAAGAGACAATGATAACCTCTTGCCCTGCCTCAGATGCTTGTTTTG
>PBIV01000002.1 GCA_002720935.1 Rickettsiales bacterium
TATGATAAGTCGGTTGATGGCACAAATTTAGATGATGTTCGCGAACAGATTAAGCCAGCCTTTACATGGACGATTGGTAATAACTGGCGCTATGGTGCATCGGCTCTTTATGACTTTAGTCCTGAGCAAGAAGGTTTGGTTAAGGCTTCAACACAGCTTAATTACTTTAATGATTGTTTTGATATCGGTCTTGGTTTCCAGAGAAACTTGGTTGATGAAGCCTCTGGGGAAAGTGATTTAGAGGTTTACTTAACGCTCGCCTTTAAAAACTTAGGTGGTTTTGAGAGTAATGGTTTCTAAGTGATACTTTTTTAAATTCTTATATTAAAAAAGCGCCTCGATATGAGGCGCTTTTTGTTTTGTTACCTCGTCAAAAGGCGGGGATTAAAAACCACCCATGATGCCATTAATAACATCTTTAACATTTGGCTTTTGTCCATTTTGTTGGTCAGTGCCACTTTTTGTGCCTTCAGTACCAATAAACTTATCAAGCTTATCGCCCATTTTTCTTTGGATAAGCTTATCAGCTTCTTGTTTTAAACGATCGCCGGCAACAGATTGAATAATGTTATTAACTGAAGCTTGGTTTAAAACAACCTGATTGTTGCGAATTGATAAAGGCAGTTTGGCATTAACAATCCCAGAGAAATTAATCCCAGTTAGCTCTAAAAGGGCCGCTAATTTTTGAAACTGAACAGATTGTATATCAAGTGTTAAGTCGGTGTTGATATTCGTTAAATCGGCCTTAAACGGGCTAGAGATAATTTGACCGCCTGCAACATTGATTTTTGCATTTTCAAGATCAAGTTTTGTGTTCTCTTTAATGCCTGCTGTTGCTTCTAAATCTGTAATTTGAATAGAAGATTTGCTTGCGCTTTTAGCTGTCAGCTTTTGTTTGCCGTCTGTGCTAAATGGTAAGATGTTTGCAACATCAATTTTGCCGTTAAGACCTCTGATCTTCATGTCATCTTTATCTGCACCAACATCATTCAAAGTCACTGTACCAGTTCCTTTAATAACATCTAACTGCTTAATATTATCAATATCAAAGTCCATGTCCGCAGTGACTTGGCCTTGAACATTTCTAACCATTTGAGAAAGATCTGGTTTTACAATATTCGCCGCTTCAAAAAGGGCAGATGCTTTTGTTTGATTAAGTTTTACATTTCCTTCTGCTGAAGAAGTGCTCATATCATATTCAGCCGATAAAAGACCCTTGATGACTTCACCAGATGGAACGGCAACAGAAAAATTTAAACCTTCAACAACAATGTTGTTAAATGGCATTTCTTGTGCGCCTTGGTTATTTGTATCGGCTGCATATGCTTTTGAAACTAAAGATAAGCCTGCTTTTTTATGAATTCGCTCTGCATTAACTTGATTATAAAAGCTGTCTTTTTGTGCTTTCGATTTCAAAATACCTTCTAATGTGTAGCCTGCTACAACAACATCGCCATTTAAGCGCATGAGAGCATCAACTTTCGCATCTTTAATAATGATAGAATTAACGCGCTTATTCATCAGTTGTTGTGGCCAGTAAGAAATAGCAATTGAGCCAACTCTAGTGCCTTCTTTATTGTTTAAATTAACATCAGAAACTGTACTTTCATAAAGACCAACAGAAACATCGCCTATGGTTGCATTTTCGTAACCGTGAAGAGCCAATTGCTCTTGAAGTGTTGTTTTAATAAAAGGTTTTAAATAAATACTTCCAATTGCAACCGCAACAATGGTAAGAAGGACGAGTGCGCCAGATGCGACAATTAAAAACTTTTTCATGGATATGGTTTCCCCTTAAAAATTAAATTTTGGATTTAATCGATAACATATAAAAAAATACGGCTAGGTCAAATGAATAGTTCAAATAAAAAAAACATAGTTTTAATTCCAGGGTTATTATGTGACAGTGCGCTATGGCACAATCAAATCCCAGTACTGGAAGAAGCGGGCTATTCAGTTTTCGTCGCTGATATTACAAATGCATCAACTATTACTGATTTAGCGCAAAATGTTTTAGGTCAAGCCCCAAAAGAATTTGTGTTAATGGGGTTATCAATGGGCGGATATGTTTGTTTGGAAATTATGCGCCAAGCCCAAGACAGAGTTCAAAAGCTAATTATTTCGAATAGTTCTGCAAGACAAGATAGTGAGCAAACAAAGCGAAGAAGACGAGGGCTTATTCAACTGGCTGGCATGGGAAAATTCAAAGGTGTAACGCCAAAGCTTCTTCCATTATTGCTACATGAATCTAGGCTTGATGATGAAGAGTTAACTCAGCTTATCATGGATATGGCAGAGCGCGTAGGGCGTGATGCGTTTGAGCGCCAGCAAAAAGCAATTCTGTCACGGATTGATTCTGTACCGCACTTAGAAGAAATCAAGACACCGACTTTAATTATCGGTGGGGATAGTGATGCGATCACACCGTCCAGTCATGCGCTAGAGATGGCAGATAAAATAAAAGGCGCTGAATGCCATATTTTTGAAATATGTGGGCATTTAGCACCTTTAGAATATCCGAATAAATTTAATCAGATTATGAAGAATTTTTTATAGTTAGTTACCTAAACCATATTTATAGCAATAATGTGGTGTTTGAATGCCGTACATATTGTTATATAGCTCTTGTCCTGCACTTGGGCAGCGGGTTAAATCTTCAACAATAACGGGATCATCACTAAATCTTAATGGGCGTCTGTAATCTGAGTCAGAGCGTGCTGTATAGTCATTTGCTTCCCATGTTTGATAACGTGTGTATTGATCTTCTTCCCAATCTGTACCAATGGTTCCTGAAATTCGACTTGTCGCACTTGTATCAAAGCCCATCGCTTCTGCTGTCTCGCCAACATAATAGCGTGCTGCGTTTTTGCACCAGCTTCTCGCATCTCTTGTGTTTTCTTCGCCTGGAATAACGCTACATGCGGCTCTTGCTGTTGAATTAACACCCAAGCGGACAAAATCGCCTTCTGTTGGCATTAAATTCCCCAATGTGCCACAAGAGGCGAGTGTTAAGGCGCCGCCACTTAAAAGCGACACTGTTAAAAACTTGTTTGAAAATTTAGACATTAATATTTCCCTTCTGCTCTTCTTTTTTAATATAAATTATCAAAAGGGAGTATAGCAGTAACTTTTTAATTATGTCAATTTTATTTCTGATTTTTATTTTTATTTGGAATTAAATAATAAAAAATGGCCCTAAAACAAGGTTAGGAGCCATTTTGAAAATACTTTAAATCTTAGACTTAGCGTTTGTACTGACTGTTTCTTTGAATGTCTCTTACAACACCACGAACACCAGGAAGGGTTTGTCTTAAAATTTCATCCACGGCAGTGCCAGTATCCCAGCGCCCTGGATTTGCAGCAAACTGCTGTCTTAAATTGGCAAGGTTATTATAATTTCTAACAAATGAACCATATGCTTGCTGTTCAACGGCGCGGATATTCTCACTACCGTAAACGAATTGTGCACCGCCATTCTGATCTTCAACGATAAGTGCGTATGGACTATTTAAACCACGTTGTGCTTGCGGTGTTAATTGAACTCTGTAAACGCGCTCAGAAAATACATTTACATCAATTGAGTTGTTCCCAGGGACAATAACATTGTTTAATGAAAGTTGAGTGCCCATGTCTCTAACGCTTTGTGGCATTATCACATTTGATGTATTAATGCGACCTTGTGCTCTGGAAAGGGCAACGTTGAACCGTTCACGTGTATCTCTGGCTTCATTATATTGAGCACGGATCATGTTTTCCTCAATGCGTTCAACTTCCCCTGCAATGCGTCTAATGTCATTAACAGTTCTTGTGATCTCACTTGGGATATTGAAAATCCGACCTGTTCTACCTGTAATTGGGTTTCTGTAGATGTTTCCGCCACGAATAATATCTAAAATTCGAGTTGCTTCACCAACTTGTTGTCCATAAGAGTTGAGTCGTTCTGGCATTGAAAGGCGTTGTGTCGCCATGATTGCACTTTCAGCAGCGCCCATTGAAGCACCATTAATTGCAAGTTGATCAGCGCCATGTTGCGCGCGGTCGCGTTGTAGGCCTGAAATGCTATATTCGCTTTGCGTTGTAACAGCAAAAGGGTTAGCGCTTGCTTCCGGAGCTAAAAATGCACTACCAGCACCAAGGCTTGAAACCCCCATGAAAATTGATAGGAGTGTTGATTTAATTTTTCCTGCTTTTTTCTTCATATTTTGCTCACAATCTAAATTTCTTAAGTTTGTTAAGATAATTCATCCATAAAATTTGTAAATGCAATTATACAGTTTTATTTACAAAAATCAATATTATTATGTAAAAATACAGGAAATATATTAATATTCAGTTTAAATCGTCTCTACGATATGCCTAAACATCTAAATCTTTGGCAAAAGTAGCGTTTTCTTGGATGAACTGGAAGCGTAGCTCGGGCTTTTTACCCATGAGTTGATCAATTAGCTTTTCGGTCTTTCTGACAGCATTTTGAAGATTGCTTTCTTCTGGATCCATCTCGGTATCAACCAGTGTGACACGCATTAAAGAGCGTTTTTCAGGATTCATCGTTGTTTCTTTAAGCTGGGCTGGCATCATTTCACCCAAACCTTTAAAGCGGCTAACCTCAACTTTTTTGCCTTTAAATTCTGTATCCATGAGTTCTTCTTTATGCATATCATCTCTAGCATATTCACTTTTCCCCGCACCAGAAAGCCTGTAGAGAGGCGGTAGGGCAACATATAAGCGCCCAGATTGGACAAGGCCTGGCATTTTTTCATAGAAGAAAGAGATAAGAAGGGCGGCAATATGCGCACCATCGACATCCGCATCCGTCATGATGATTACTTTTTCATAGCGAAGATCATCTAATGAAAAGTTTTTACCCAAACCAACGCCAAGCGCTTGTGTGATGTTACTGATCTCTTGGTTGGCTGCGATTTTATCAGAGGTCGCACTCACAACGTTTAAGATTTTACCACGTAAAGGCAGAATTGCTTGTGTTTGGCGATTGCGTGCTTGTTTTGCTGAACCACCCGCTGAATCCCCCTCAACAATAAAGATTTCTGTGCCTTCCGTGCTATTGCTTGAGCAGTCAGACAACTTACCTGGTAGGCGAAGCTTTTTTGTGGCACTTTTGCGTTTTTGTTCATCTTTTTTACGTCGGCGAAGGCGTGTTTCCGCTTTTTCAATCGCTGCTTCTAAAAGCTTTGTCGCTGATGCTGGGTCACTGGTTAGCCAATGATCGACATGATCTCTTAAAGCGCCATCAATAAGTTTTGTGACATAAGAGTTGGTAAGCTTATCTTTTGTCTGTCCTTGGAATTGTGGGTCTTTAATAAAGACAGATAATAAAATGCATGCACCACCAAGAAGGTCGTCCGCGACGATTGAGCTTGCTTTTTTATTGCCAACAAGCTCGCCATAGTTTTTAACAGCCCGTAACATTGCAGAGCGCATACCACTCTCATGCGTACCACCTTGCGCTGTTGGAATGGTGTTACAATATGACTGATTAAAGCCTTGCTCATCCAAAGGCCAGCCAATTGCAAATTCTGCACGTCCTTGACCATCTGGGAATTCCATTGTGCGGTAAAATGGTTCTGGCGTTAAAGTCTTTCTGTCTTTGAGTGCTGCATTAAGAAAGTCCAGTAAACCATTGGGAAACTTAAAGACATCTTCTAATGGCGGGGCTGACTCGTCATTTTCATCGATTAATGCTTCATGGCAAGACCATCTGATCTCAACACCTTTAAATAAGAACGCTTTTGAGCGCGCCATTTTATATAAACGCTTTGNTCTAAANGCTGTTTTAGGGCCAAANATTTCNGTATCAGGCATGAATGTTACGGACGTTCCGCGTCGGTTGCTNACNGTNCCGAGATGTTCTANTTTNCCAAGNGGCTTTCCTCTTGAGTATTCTTGTGCATAAAGNTCTTTGTCTCTCGCTACTTCAATNCGCATCGCACTAGATAGGGCGTTNACAACAGAAATACCAACACCATGAAGNCCACCAGAGGTCTCATAAGCTTTGTTAGAAAACTTACCACCAGAGTGCAGGGTTGTTAAAATAACTTCTAAAGCGGACTTGTCTGGGTATTTAGGGTGCTGATCGACAGGGATGCCACGACCATTATCAACAATTGTTATGCTGCCATCTTCGTTTAAATTCATTTCGATTCGGGTTGCGTAGCCTGCAACAGCCTCATCCATTGAGTTATCAAAAATCTCACTCACTAAATGGTGGAGGGCGTTTTCGTCAGTACCACCAATATACATCCCTGGTCTTTTTCGCACAGGCTCTAAGCCTTCTAAGACTTCGATGTCTTTGGCTGAATAATTATTGCTCTCTTGAGAGGTGTTTACGTCTTTTTTAAATAAATCACTCACGGTAATTTCTAAACTTTCTTTATTTTTTTATTTTTCTGAAAGGAATCTACTCTATTATTATGCCTATATTGATTGCTTGCAAATAAAAAAGCTAAAAAAGGATAAGGTTTTCTAATGTCTGAGAAACGTACAACCCCGAATTTTGAACCAGCCCTAAAAACAATTGCGATGCCAAAAGATACAAATCCGAATGGCGATATCTTTGGTGGTTGGCTTTTATCGCAAATGGATTTGGCGGGAGCCGTAGTTGTAAAAGAAGAGTGTGATGGTGCTGTTGTCACGGTTGCTGTTGATGCGATGACTTTCCATGAGCCAGTATTTATCGGAGATCAGGTCTCTTGTTATGTGAAAATAATCAAGGTGGGGCGCACATCTGTCACAGTTCATATTGAAACATGGGCAAGGCGTAAAAAAGATAGAACAGATATTCTGGTAACAGAAGGGCACTTTACTTATGTTGCAATCGATTCTGATCGAAGACCGCGCCCAATTTATCAAGATTAATTGAAAATTTAAAATTACGGATTACTTTATTATTATGAATTCAAAATTTTTTAAATATGCTCTCTATTCAATGCTTGCTTTTGTGTTGTTGCAAATCCCCTCTTTTGCACAAGCACAGCAAGCCCAAGCCGTAGCACCTGTTCAATATAATTTAGATACTTTAAGGCAATTACCGACAGGAGCCTCAATTTCTGATGCTGAGTTTGAAAGCAAAACAACCTTATATGAACAAAAAGTCGAAGACAGGGATTTTTTAAATTTTGAAGTGCGCTTACCAACACAGTGGAAAGAAAGCTTTTTAAACTCTCAGCAGATTAATCCTTTAAACCCAAACTTTTTAACCGATATTGGACGTTACGTTAGTCAGCCCTATGGCGATAAGAGGGCTTTTTTTAGTGTGCAGGCGATTACCTTGAAAAAAGAAGTTTTTGCAGAAGATTGGTTTAGAAATCAGGTCTTAACCAATAGTTACAATATCAAAACAATTTTGATTAAAGACAGCAAAGAGATCCAAGCGCTTTATACATCTTTAGAAGGGGATATTGCATTTGCGATCCGTGCCAAGGTTATTATTGCAGGCGATGTTTTATATTTTGCAAGATTGGCTTTGCCAGTAAATACATTTTCAAAGCTTGCTGATATGCAGGCCAAAGTTGTTCAGTCTTTTAAAGTTACAAGCCCCAAACAAGGCTCTATTGAAAAAGAGAGACGCTTTGCTATTCTGAACTCATTGTCATTTTTCTATCCAAGTTCTTGGGAAATTAAAGAACCAGACTTTTCAAATTTAGATCACTTGTCGGTTGAGTTACATCGAATTGAGCGACAAAACATTACCTTTGGCCGTTTTACAATTGAAGCTATCCGCAAAACCGAAGAGGTGGGGCTGCAAAGCTTTATTCAAAATACAATTAATGAGTTAGAGAAAAAAGGCTATAAGCTTGATAAATTAATCGAGCAGAAAAATGCAAATCTGCCAGAGGGGTTTTATGGTGGCACGATTGAGGTTTACAGCACCTACGGCAATTTGGAAGATTTAGAACAAGAATTTTGGTTTTCTTATTTTGAGGATGCTGATTATTATTTCTTCTTTACGATGTTAACCCCGACCAGAGATGTTGCTTATGAGGACTGGGCAAGAAACCGTGCTGTTTATCTAAACACAATGGCAAGGGTTGAATAGCTTTATTTTTTACCTGTCCAAGGTGTTTCGAGCTTTCGGGTTTGAACAAGTTTTCTTCTTGATTGAGGTTCTGATTTATCCTTTTTATAGATTTTATACCCACCATTTTTAAAATTACTGACCATTTCCCAAGCTTTGCGTTTTTGTTCTTCAGTTGCATCATCGAGGTCAAATACTCTAAAGGCGTGCCTTAGAGGTTGGTGGTATTCAAAGGCCTGTCGATATAGGTCAGCGTTAAATTTAATTTTATGAGATTGTTCATACTCTTCGCATCTATTGTTGGTTAATAATGTTTCAATTGATTGTTCAAGAGATTTGGGGTCTGTTACTTCAATGCTTGCGCGTTCTCTATAAGGGTGGTCATTGTGACTAGGGTCAATAAGAAGCTTAACCAGCATTTGCTTGCCAGTTTCGTCCATAGCTTGAATACCCCCGATGTTTTCAGGAATTCTATCGAAAAACTTATTACCAAAGCACAACATAATAAAATGCAAAGAAACCGTTTTGAAATAGTTCCCTTCATTGTTGTTATATAAATGAACACCAGGGTAGATGGATAAAACCATGTTGCTGTTATCATCTTCTGTCCAGTGTATGGGCTGTAGGATGGCTGGGTTTGCGCTACGCTCAATTGATTGATGGTCGCCAATCCTTATAACAAGTCCATGGCTGTCAATGAATAGAATATCTTCGTCCTTGCCTCTAAAGATTTCATCCTCTTTTGGCATGGGAAGCCCGTATTTTTTTAATGCCTTTTCGATAAATTTTTTTGAATGAGATAATTCGAAGAAATCTAGTCTAGCTTTTTCGCCGCAAAATTCTCTTATGGATTTCCCATCTTTTTTGTCGGTATAACACCATCCATATTCGATATCATGTTTGTTGTCTAAATCATTACTCAATATAAATATAGCCTTTTAAATTAATTTTTATAATTTTATCAAAGGGATATTAATAATATATGAAAATAAAAAAAGCCGCTGGTTAGAGCGACTTTTTGTTTAGTAATATTAAAAATAATTTTTTTTATACAGAGTAGTATAAACCAAACTCAACAGGGTGAGGCATCGTCTCGTACTGCTCAACTTCTTCCATGCGAAGTGCGATATAGTCTTCAATCATTTCTTTTGTAAAGACCCCGCCAGCCGTTAAGAACTCATGATCGGCAGCCAATGCTTCTAAAGCTTCACGGAAGCTTCTTGCAACGGTTGGGATTTTGTCTAACTCTTCTTCAGGAAGGCTGTATAAATCTTTATCCATTGCATCGCCTGGGTGGATTTTGTTTTTAATACCATCAAGGCCAGCCATCAACATAGAGGCAAAGGCAAGGTATGGGTTGGCTGTTGGGTCTGGGAAACGGATTTCAATACGTTTTGATTTGTCACCAGAACCAAATGGAATGCGGCAAGATGCTGATCTGTTTCTTGATGAATAAGCAAGAAGAACAGGAGCCTCATAACCAGGAACAAGACGCTTATAACTGTTTGTTGAAGCGTTTGTGAAAGCGTTTAATGCCTTTGCGTGCTTGATGATACCACCAATATAATAAAGAGCCGTTTCAGAAAGTCCTGCATATTGATCGCCAGCAAATAACGGTGTTTTACCATTCCATAAAGATTGGTGAACATGCATTCCAGAACCATTATCACCAAAAACTGGCTTTGGCATGAAGGTCGCTGTTTTGCCATTAAAATGGGCAACATTGTGAACGACATATTTATAAAGCTGAATGTTATCAGCGCTTTTTACAAGCTCATCAAATTTTAAACCTAGCTCACACTGTGATGGGGCAACTTCGTGGTGATGCTTTTCCATCTCAACGCCAAGCTCTGCTAAAACATCAACCATCTCGGCACGAATGTCATTTAACTGATCAACGGGTTGTACTGGGAAATATCCACCTTTAACGGCGGGTCTGTGACCTGTGTTTCCATCTTCGTAATCAGCCGCTGAATTATAAGGACCTTCACTTGAATCAATTTCAGAGCAAATACGCTTCATGCTTGTCTCAAACTTTACATCATCAAAGACAAAGAACTCTGCTTCTGGACCAAAATAAGCCGTATCAGCAATTCCAGTTGAACCTAAATACTCAACAGCTGCTTTTGCAACTGAGCGTGGGTCTTTGTGATAGTTCTCGCCAGAGATTGGATCAACAATGTCACAGAACACACATACAGTCACATGAGCTGCAAATGGATCAATAAAATAATTGCTTAAATCGGGTTTTAAAATCATGTCAGATTCATTGATGCTCTGCCATCCAGCGATAGATGAACCATCAAAATAAATACCCTCTTTTAAAAGGTCTTCATCAACAGTAGGGGCATATTGGGCAGTGTGTTGGAGCTTTCCGCGTGGATCAGTAAACCTGAAGTCAACAAATTCAACGTCTTCTTCTTTTATAAACTTTAGAAAGTCTTTTACACTCGTCATAATATTTTTCCCTTAAATTTAGTTTTAGTTTCGAAATGTATGTTGCAAAAATCTATATTGCATAGCAACATAATTAAAATACCTTATAGAGTTTCAAATGCAATGCAACTCTTTATGTTATTTTTGAGTATAAATATTTCTTACAATATGTAACAATTCTTCCTTGATTTTTTCTGTCATATCTTTTATTTGTATGGATCGATTTTGTGGCGACTGTAGCTCAGCGGTAGAGCCCTCGGTTGTGATCCGAGTTGTCGCGGGTTCGAACCCCGTCAGTCGCCCCATTTTCTACATATATTAGAATTTAGTAAGATTTATTTGTATTTAGGTAAGATATTACTTGAAATGTAAGGAAAAATCTTTTAAATCCTCATGAAACGATTGCTTGATTAAATAAAAGAGCAATTTTATTTGGAACGCGGATGTGGCGGAATTGGTAGACGCGCTGGGTTTAGGTTCCAGTGGCCGCTTTGGCCGTGGAGGTTCAAGTCCTCTCATCCGCACCATAAATTTCACGACAAGATAAAGAGAGTGTAGCTTAGATATGAAGGTTCAAGTCACTAAAGAAGACGGATTACAAAGAGAACTTACAATTAGTGTCCCATCAAACGACATTGCTTCTAAAGAACAATCAAAATTACAAGAAATCGCAAAAACTATTAAAATTGCTGGGTTTCGTCCAGGTAAGGTTCCTGTGAATGTTGTAAAACAGCGCCATGGCGATGCTATTAAAGGCGAAGTTTTACAAGAGGTTATCAATGACACAACAACAAAGGCTTTAGATGATAAGAAATTAAAGCCAGCGATGCAGCCAAATATCGAAGTGAAAACTTTCGAAGATGGTAAAGATCTTGAGTATACAGTTAGCTTTGAGACAATTCCTGCGATTGAAGTTAAGGATGTTTCTAAATTAAAATTAGAAAAACTTACAACAAAAGTTTCTAAAAAAGAAATTGATGAAGCAATTGAAAGAATTGCTGCTAACAATAAAGCAACAAAAACTGTTGAAACAAAGCGTGCTTTGAAAAAAGGCGATATTGCTTTAATTGATTTTGACGGTAAAGTTGATGACGAGCGCCGTGATGGTATGAAGGGCGAGGGTCATGAGTTAGAATTAGGCTCTGGTCAATTTATCCCAGGTTTCGAAGAACAGCTTATTGGCAAAAAAGCTGGCGATGAGGTTGCTGTTACTGTGACTTTCCCTGATCCATATATGTCAGAAGATTTAGCTGGTAAAGAAGCTGTTTTTGATGTGAAGATTCACGAAATCAAAGAATATGACGCACCAAAAATCGATGACGAGTTTGCTAAAAAATTAGGTCTTAAGGATGAGGCTGACCTTCGTGAGAAAATCGAAGAGCAAATTAAATCTGAGTACGATAACTATTCTCGTAGCCGTATGAAGCGCGATCTTCTTGATACATTGGCTGATGAGTATAGCTTTGAAGTTCCTGCAAGCTTGGTTAAGGCTGAGTTCGATGCAATCTGGGAGCAAGTTAAGCGTGAAACAGAAGCGCAAAAAGCTCAAGGTCAAGATGTTGAATTTGAAGATACTAAAGAAACACGTGCTGAATATGAAGATATCGCAGTTCGTCGTGTACGCTTGGGNCTTCTTCTTTCTGAAATCGGTACAAAAAATGGTGTAACTGTTTCAAGAGAAGATTTGAACCAAGCTCTAATCGCTGANGCACGTAAGTANCANGGNTATGAAAGACAAGTATTTGAGTANTATCAGAANAANCCACAAGCTATGGAATCTTTAAANGCTCCAATTTTTGAAGATAANGTTGTTGATTACATTTTTGATCAGGCTTCTGTTACTGAAAAAGAAGTNTCTTTGGATGANTTAACACAAGANCCTGATGAAGACAAAACTGCGTCTAAGCCTTCTGGCGATAAAAAGAAAAAAGCACCAGCGAAGAAAAAAGCGGCGGCTAAAAAGTCAGATGATAAGAAGGGCGAGAAGAAAACAACGGCTAAGAAGATAGCGAAGTCTAAAAAGTAATTAGTTTTTTAAAAATGATTTTATAAAGAGGGCGCTTTATCGAAAAAGTGCCCTTTTTCTTTAAAAATCTAAAAAATCCGCTTGTCATTCGGGCTTAACAACATTAACTTTCTAAAGAGATAAAGAATCTTTTTTGAAAAAATAATAAGGAAATTGAAGGTTACTAATATGAGTGAAATGAACGATCCAATGAATCTTTTGGTCCCAATGGTTGTTGAGCAAACTGCACGTGGGGAGCGCTCATTTGATATTTTCTCAAGACTTCTTAAGGAAAGAATTATTTTCCTTACAGGTCCTATTGATGATGGTATAGCAAGCTTGGTGAACGCACAGCTATTATTCTTAGAATCTGAAAATCCTTCAAAAGATATTTCTTTTTATATTAATTCTCCAGGTGGTCACGTTACTGCTGGTTTATCAATCTATGATACAATGCAATATATCAAACCAGATGTATCGACTGTTTGTATTGGTCAGGCTGCATCAATGGGCTCGCTTTTATTGTGTGCCGGTGCAGAAGGTAAAAGATACTCATTACCGAACTCTCGTGTCATGGTTCACCAACCATTAGGGGGCGGTCGTGGTACGGCTGCGGATATTGAAATCCAAGCAAAAGAAATTTTAAAGCTCCGTGAGCGTCTCTATGAGATCTACGTTGAGCACACAGGCAAGAAGAAGGCAGAAATTGAAAAAGCGCTTGAGCGTGATCATTTCTTATCTGCTGAAGAGGCTAAAGAGTTTGGCTTGGTTGACCAAGTTGTTACTCATAGAGCTGGGTCTGAAGCAACTAAGTAATTTTATAAAAATTATTTAAAAAGTTGTTATGAGTTTAGTGCGAACTTACTCAGGCGTAATATTATGTTAAATTTGTGCAAATAGTAATGGTTTATATCTATTTTTGCAAGATAAAATTATTTTCATAATAAAATTAGGTTAGAAAATTACGCTTTTTATAAAAAATCGCATTTTTTTGAATTATTTTCTTGATAAATAAAATTTATGTGAATATCGTAAATATTATGACTTCTCAGGTCATAAGAAAAAAGCTTACGAATAATAAGTAAGCGTAAATTAAAATAATAAAATAATGGAAGAGAGATCCAATGACTGTTCAGGGAAACAAAAATAGTTATTCAAATTTACCAGTAGTTGACGTGCCTGTAGTAAAAGGTAAAGTCGCAAACATTTTCTTAAAAGATGAAGCACAGAAAGTTTCAGTAGAGGCAGGAAGCGCTGAGCACCTTGCTATTATTGAAGCCTTCAAAGCAACTCATCAATCTGGAAATATTAAAGATGGTCGTGTGGTACTTCGTTATCAACAACCAAAAAAACCAAATACACCAGTTGAATATTTGGATAAGGCTGTTGTTGTTGATGTTACATCTGCGCCTAAAAGAGTTGCAGGTGGAGCGCAGGTTGAGTTTTCTTTTAAAGTATCAGATGTTGTGACGCTTGATAATGTTACACAATCTGTTGAAACAATGGCTAATGAGAGTGTTAATTTAACACGAGCAGATGCTGATGTTTATAGCAGTCTTGATTTTGATAACTATAGAACTGCTAATATCTCAGATGCGAGTACTTTTGAAGATGGACTTAAAGATTTAGCGGCTGAATATTTTGATTTAAGAAAAAAACTTTTCCCTGATCAGGCTCAAATTGTTTTGCAAGAGGGAACCCGTTTTATGAGGTATCTTCAAAATGATCCGTTCGTTGCGGCGACATATCTTTTAAGCGAAAATGCTCGTGATTTTGGTGATTTGTCTGTTGAGTATTTCGAAAAATTACTAAGCGCTTCTAATAATAATGAAGAGTTTGCTGAAACTGCTTTAGAAGCAATTGAATTATTGGTTGTTGACGGTCTTAATCAGGCTGTGGAAGCGGCTATTGCTTCAAAACAAGCTTATGGTCAGTCAAAACAAGAGCTTATGAAGAAGTATCAAGCTTTACAAGAGCTTGAAGTTCTTAAAGGCCAGATGAAGATCCTTAAGAAAGCGATTGGCGAAGATGACTCTTTGGAAGAAGAATATAAGAGACTTCTTGAAGAGAAAAAAGAAGCTGGCTTATTGTCGCAGTCTGTTATTGATGAGTGTGAGCGTTTAATTGATAAAATTAGCGTTGGTTCAATGGCTCACAATGGCTCAAACGTCCGTGCTTTGGATGTTATTTTAAAACAACTTCCATTTGGCGAAGATGATTTAGATCGTCCAACAATTAAAGAAGCAAGAGAGCACTTGGATTCTGGCCACTATGGCATGGAAGAGGTTAAAGACCGTTTAATCCGTCAGTTAGCTGTGGATTACAGGATTTCACGCAAAGGCGATAGCAGTTATTCAGGTAAGCCTATTTTATTAATTGGTGCGCCAGGTATCGGTAAAACAACCTTGGCGGAATCTATTGCGAAAGCAACAGGGAGGCCTTTGGCTAAGTTTGGTTGTAATGGTATTTCTGACGCAAAATTCTGGGTTGGTCACCAAAAAACATTTGTTGGCTCTCAAGAAGGTGCAATTGCGAAAAAATTAATTGAAGTTGGTCACATGGCACCACTTATCTATTTTGATGAGGTGGATAAAATGGGGCAGGGTGGATCACACGGTAACCCACAAGAAACTTTGATGAAAATTTTGGATCCAGCGCAAAATAATGAATTTAAAGATGAGTTCTTGGATGTTCCAATTGATATCTCTAAAGCGAAATTCATTTTGAGTGCGAACTGGATTGAAAAGATTGATCCTGTTTTATTAAACCGTTGTGATGTTGTTATGTTGCAAGGCTATTCGAAAGAAGAAAAGCTTCATATCGCTAAGCAATATGTTATCCCAGCGATGCAAAAACAAACAGGCGTTACAGCGGATGAGGTTGAATTTACAGATGAAGCTGTTAAGAAAATCATTGATGACTATACGAATGAGCCTGGTGTTCGTCGTTTAGAAGAAGCAATTAAGGCGATCTGTGAAATATCAGCACTTGAGTTTGAGGAAGGTAATGCAACTAAAATTACCGTTACGCCTGAACTTGTTCAACAAGAAAAATGGTTGAATGTTCCAATGGATAAACAAGAGAAGTTGCCAGAGCCAGGTGCTGTTGGTGAAGTCAATGGTCTTTATGGGTCATCCATGGGTGGCGGTGTTCTTCCTGTAGTTGCAGAATCTGCAAGCTCTAAAAACAAAAGTGAGGTTAAAATTACGCATTCAGGGCAGTTCCAGAACATGACAAAAGAGTCATTGGATATTGTGTCAACATGTGTGAAGAATATCTTGGATGCATCAAAGCTTGATGAAGTTTACGAAGAGTTTAATAAAAACAACCCAACAGCTAAAGTCTCTAAAAAACAATTCTTGGATCGTTTCACTGATTTCTGGAGAATTGAGAATGACTGGCACATTGAGATTGTTACAGATACTAAAGTAGACGGACCTTCAGCTGGTGTGACAATGTTAACATCAATCATTTCTAAGATTTACAATTTACCTGTCGATAACAAATTGGCTATGACTGGTAAGATTGATATTAAAGGAAATGTTAAGGCTATCGGTGGTCTGGATCAAAAGATTCCAGCTGCGAGAGAACTGGGTGTTGAGCGTGTAATTGTTCCACGTAGTAATCAAAATGCTGTTAAGCGTCTTAAGAAAGAGAAGAAAGACGGCGTCGAGATTATCTTTGTTGATACAATTGCGGATGTTTTGAAAACGGCTATCCCTGGTATTGAAGAGAAAGTTGATTTCAGTGCATTTAACAAGGCACCAACAATGCAAGATATCTTTAATGTTGAGTCATTCACTGGTAAGTCTACTGAAAGAACGCCTGCTAATCAAAATGCTCAAGGTGCTGAAGCTAAATCTAAAAAAGGTTTCTTCAATTTTGGTGGCAAAAAACAGCGTAAAAATAGACTGTAAAATTTAAAAGTTTCTTTCCTAGAAAAAATAAAGGCGCATATTGTGATTTTATGATTACATTATGCGCCTTCTTTTGTATAATAAGAGGAGTGTTTATCAACACTTCTTTAATAGTTCCTCTATATAGTAAGTTTTTAAGCTATTGAAATAGTTGAATGCTGAACATATTTCTATATATGTATGTCTAATAATGAACAAAACTAACGCTAGGATATCCATGAGCACTAAAACTTCCACTGATCAAAATTCTTATCCAGTTCTTCCTTTGAGAGACATTATTGTCTTTCCACATATGATTGTTCCGCTTTTTGTTGGGCGCGAAAAATCTGTGAATGCTTTAGAAGATGTTATGGAGACAGGTCGTAAAATTATTTTAACGACACAAAAAGACGCATCTGAAGATGATCCAAAGGTTAAAGATATTTTTGATGTTGGGACTGTTGGTAATATTCTGCAAATGTTGAAATTGCCTGATGGAACAGTGAAGGTTCTTGTTGAGGGCGGTGTTCGTGTTTCATTAGAAAATTTAAAAGATAATGGGGACTTTTTTGAAGCTGGCATCATTGAAAGCCCAGATCCAAAAGAGTTTGATGAGGACACAACAGCCCTTGGTAAAGCTGTTATCTCTCAGTTTGAACAATATATTAAGCTTAACAAAAAGATCCCGCCAGAGGTTCTTGGAACCATTAGACAGCTTGAGGATATCTCAAAACTGGCTGACACGGTCGCTTCGCATCTTGTTTTGAGTATTAAAGAAAAACAAGAATTGTTAGAGCTATTTGATGTTCGTGATCGCTTGGAAAAAATCTTTTCATTCATGGAGGGCGAAATTAGTGTTCTTCAGGTTGAAAAAAGAATTCGTAATCGTGTTAAACAGCAGATGGAAAAAACACAGCGCGAATATTATTTGAATGAACAAATGAAAGCCATTCAAAAAGAATTAAATGAAGGCGAAGAAGGTCTTGATGAAATTGGCGAAATTGAAAATAAGCTATCAAAGCTTAAATTGCCTAAGGAAATGAAGACTAAGGCCGAGGCCGAGGTTAAGAAGTTAAAACAGATGAGCCCGATGTCAGCCGAAGCAACGGTTGTTAGAAACTATCTTGATTGGGTTGTAAATCTGCCATGGGGTAAGAAATCTAAGCTTAAAAATGATTTGGATTTAGCGCAAGACACGCTTGATGCTGATCATCACGGGCTCGAGAAGGTTAAAGAACGTATTATTGAATATTTAGCCGTTCAAAAGCGTATGAATAAAATAAAAGGCCCGATTTTATGTCTTGTTGGCCCTCCAGGTGTCGGTAAAACATCGTTGGGGCGCTCAATTGCGGAAGCAACAAATAGGGAATTTGTTCGCATGTCACTTGGTGGTGTGCGTGATGAATCTGAGATCCGTGGCCATAGACGTACATATATTGGCTCTATGCCAGGGAAAATTATTCAAGGAATGAAAAAAGCTGGTAAAGCAAACCCACTATTTCTACTTGATGAAATTGATAAGATGTCTCACGATTGGAGAGGGGATCCAGCGTCTGCCTTGTTAGAGGTTTTGGACCCAGAGCAAAACACGACATTTAACGATCATTATTTAGAAGTTGATTATGATCTGTCTGACGTCATGTTTATTTGTACGGCAAACTCACTAAACTTACCGCGCCCATTGTTGGATCGTATGGAGATTATTCGTCTTTCTGGATATACAGAAGATGAAAAAGTTGTGATTTGTGAAAAGCATTTAATTGAAAAACAGATTGAAGCCAATGGCCTGAAAGAAAAAGAATTCTCGATTTCAGAAGGTGCGCTTCGTGATTTAATTCGCTATTACACTAAAGAAGCAGGGGTGCGTAATTTAGAACGCGAGATTGCTAACTTAGCGCGTAAGGCAGTTACTGAAATCTTGAAAGACAAAAAGAAAAAGTCTGTAAAAGTCACAAAGAATAATCTTGAAAAATATGCTGGTATTAAAAAATACCGCTTTGGCGAAGCTGAGGATGAAGACATGTTGGGCGTTGTTACGGGTCTTGCATGGACAGAAGTTGGGGGCGACTTGCTTTCAATTGAATCGGTTTCTTTGCCTGGTAAAGGTAAGGTTACGATGACAGGTAAGCTTGGCGATGTGATGAAGGAGTCTATTCAAGCAGCGGAGATGCTTATTAAGTCTCGTTCAAAAACATTTGGTGTTGATCCAAAGCAATTTGAGAAAACAGATGTGCATGTTCACGTGCCTGCTGGTGCGACACCAAAAGATGGTCCTTCAGCTGGTATTGCAATGGTAACTTCCATTATTTCAAGCTTGGTTGGTATTCCTGTTTCAAAAACAGTTGCGATGACAGGGGAAATCACGCTTCGTGGTCGTGTTTTACCAATTGGTGGATTAAAAGAAAAACTATTGGCGGCTCACAGAGGTGGCATTAAAAAAGTATTGATCCCGATTGATAATGCTAAAGACCTTATCGAGATTCCTGAAAATGTTAAAAAGGATATTGATATCGTTCCTGTTTCATTTATCGATGAAGTTTTAGAGCATGCGCTGACTGAAAAAATTACACCATTTGAAGAAAGTGAAAGTGATTCTATAGTGGCCGCTGATGAAGCCTCAAAGGGCGGGGATTCAGCGACTGATAGCCAGATTCATCATTAATATGTGAAAAAAGTAAGTTTTTTTGTGGAAAACCGCTGTAAAAAGCGGTTTTTTGCATTTTTTTCCTTTACAAGCGCCTCAACAAAGGCTTTACTTTTCCACGAGAGCTAAGGAATGCCTTGTTTTAAAGGTTTTTCAAATCTCTCGAAATTTAATGTAAACCTTAAACATATGGAGACTGAATAGTGGCAGTATCTAAAGAAAAATTAGCTGAGCGCGTAGCAGAAAAAGCAGGCATCAGCAAAACTAAAGCGTCTGAAATGATTTCAGCGGTAACAGAAAGCATCACAGAATTCCTAAGCGAGCAAGAAGAAGTACGTCTTGTTGGTTTCGGTACATTCTTGACTACACACCGTAAAGCTACAACTGGTCGTAACCCACGCACTGGTGAGCCGATTCAAATCGCAGCTGCTAACCAGCCTAAGTTCCGTGCTGGTAAAGCTCTTAAAGAAGCTGTAAACGACTAATATCGTTACAATTCTTTTTGAATTTATTTTTAAGAACCGCGCTAGAGTTTTCAGCGCGGTTTTTTTAATGTTTATTTTCTTGTTCTTTTTTTCTATTTTTTCTTTGACATTAAATAGAGTTCACGTTAAAACAGCAGAGCTTTGTTGTTAACAAGGTTTCCCTTAGATGGGCGATTAGCTCAGTTGGCTAGAGCATCTCGTTTACACCGAGGGGGTCGGGGGTTCAAGTCCCTCATCGCCCACCATCTAAGATTTTTTCCTTATAATTGTTGTGTTCAATTATCTTCAGACTTATTGTCATGAGGCGGGGAAAATTTATGTCTTATTCATTAAAAAGAAATATATGGCTGTATCGTTTTTTTGATTTTATCAATGGTGGCGATAAATTTGTTGTTATCTTTTTTGTGCCTTTCTTTTTAAGTAAAGATTTTACAATCTCTCAAATATTGTTGTTGCCAAGTGTGTTATGCGCTTCACAGCTCTTATTCTCAATTCCATTAGGATATTTGGCAGGTATATGGCAAAGGCGCTTTATACTCTTTCTGTCGGCTTTATTTCGTGGCTCGGCATGGTTTTTAATGTGGTATAGCAATGATTATACTGTAATGGTGGTTGCGTGGGCTCTTGTTGGTGTTGGTAATGCGCTTCATTGGGGCAGTAGTGCAGCTTTTTTATATGACAGTTTGCCACTCTATTTTATTAGGAAAATGCCATGAGGAAAATTCTTGTCATTGGGTGTTGTGGTGCAGGTAAGACAGAGTTTGCTAAAAAGCTGTCTTTGGCTCTGGGGTTACCTGTTATTCATCTTGATCATTTATTCTGGCTACCAAATTGGAAAGAGCGCTCAAGAGAAGAGTTTGATTCTTTTCTTAAACAAGAATTAGAAAAAGAAAGCTGGATCATTGAAGGCGATTATTTTCGAACCTTGCCTATGAGGGCTGAAAAAGCAGATCTGGTTATTCGGCTCGATTATAATCGTTTTATTTGTGTCTATCGTGCTATCAAGAGATATTTTCAAGGCAAATTACAGGCAAAGGGGTGTGATGCAAAGCTAGGTTTGCAATTTCTTTGGTATATTTTTTGGCGTTATCCAAAGGTGCAAAGAACGAGACAGAATGAAATAAAAGATTTTTTATTGGATAAGTTCCCAAGTTTAAAATGGGTTGATATAAAGTCTCCTAGACGAGCTGAAGTATATATAGAGATGCAGAAAACAAAAACTTAAGCTTATTTTGTTACTTTTTTTAAAAAAGATGATTTTTTATCTTGATTTTTTATCTGCAAGGCTTTATTCCTTTTCAAGCTCGTTCGATACGAGAATGCGCGGGTGTAGCTCAGTTGGTTAGAGCGCCTGCCTGTCACGCAGGAGGCCGCGGGTTCGAGTCCCGTCACTCGCGCCACTTTTTTTTAAAGTGGCGTTTTTGTTTCCCTAAAAATAGTAATTTAGCCATTTTGTTGCTTTGACTTCAACGGATTAGAGATGTATAACTAATCTGATGGTTCTTTGATTCTATGAAGAAATTTATGGAGTGTTTCAAAAATTAAAGCCAAAATCATATTGTCTAAATTCAAGGATAATTTTTATATAAAAATAATTAATAAGGACAGCCATGTTTGAAACGTCATCTTTTTTATCAGAATATTTTTCAATTCTTGTCTTTTTAGCACTCGCAATAGGTGTTGCTTGTGCGGCGTTAATTGCATCATTTGTTGTTGGAAAACAAAATCCAGACCCTGAAAAGCTATCGGCTTATGAGTGTGGGTTTGAGGCATTTGATGATTCAAGGCACAAATTCGATGTTCGTTTCTATTTGGTTGCGATTCTCTTTATTATCTTTGATTTGGAGATTGCGTTTTTATTCCCTTGGGCGATTAGTTTAGGCTCTATCGGGGTGTTTGGGTTTTGGTCAATGATGCTGTTTTTAGGTATTTTGACCGTTGGCTTTATTTACGAATGGAAAAAAGGCGCTCTCGATTGGGAGTAATATTTAAGATTTTATAAGGAAATAATTTTATGGTTGATCATAAATCTATCTCTAAACCAATTCCGCCAGGAGCAGATCAAAACATGCTCCTGAATTCTGCGTCTGAGGAGCTTAATAAGAAAGGTTTTTTAGTTGCAAAATATGATGACTTAATTCATTGGGCTAGAACGGGCTCTATGTGGCCAATGACTTTTGGTCTTGCATGCTGTGCGGTTGAAATGATTCACGCTTATATGAGCCGTTATGATCTTGACCGTTTTGGTGTTATTCCACGTCCAAGTCCACGTCAATCAGATGTAATGATCGTTGCTGGAACATTAACAAATAAAATGGCACCAGCTCTTCGTAAGGTCTATGACCAGATGGCAGAACCTCGCTGGGTTATTTCAATGGGCTCTTGTGCCAATGGTGGTGGGTATTATCACTATTCATATTCGGTGGTTCGTGGCTGTGATCGTATTGTGCCTGTTGATATTTATGTGCCAGGGTGCCCTCCAACGGCTGAAGCCTTGATGTATGGTATTCTCCAGTTGCAAAAGAAGATCAAAAGAGAAGGTAAGGAAATCGCTAGATAGTGATTTTAAGGTATTTGATATGATGGAACGATTAGAAAACCTACAAAAATATTTAAAGGCCTCATCTTTTAAAGATCAGATTTTGGTTGATAAGATTAAGTCTGGTGAATTGGCCCTGACAATCAGTGTTGAAGCTTTACCAGAAATCATGACTTTTTTAAGAGATGACAGCGAATGCTTATTTAAAGTCTTGGTTGATATTTGTGGTGTTGATTATCCAGATCGTGAAAAGCGCTTTGATGTTGTTTATAACTTACTTAGTTTGTCACACAATATGCGCCTTCGTTTGAAGGTTAATGTTGATGAAGAAGAGTTTGTGCCAACGGTCACAGAAGTTTTTGCAACTGCTACTTGGTTTGAGCGTGAGATTTGGGATCTGTATGGTATTCCATTTGAGGGCAATAAAGACCTTCGTAGGCTTCTAACGGATTATGGCTTTAAAGGGCACCCATTGCGCAAAGATTTCCCGTTAACAGGTTATGTTGAGCTTCGTTATGATGAGGCGCGTAAAAAAGTTGTTTATGAACCTGTTCAGTTAACGCAAGACTTTAGAAAATTTGACTTCTTAAGCCCGTGGGAAGGAATGACAGATGTTATGCTCCCAGGTGATGAGAAGGCGGTTAAGCAAAAATTTGGAACAGAATTTTTAGAAGATGATGAGCCAAGCGTGGCATTTAAGAAAGAGGCAAACGAATGAGTGAAGCTCTTGAACAAGTATCAACTCAACCTATTCAGGATGAGACAAGAATTCAGCCCTATAATCTAAATTTTGGGCCTCAGCACCCTGCGGCGCATGGTGTTTTACGCCTTGTTTTGGAAATGGATGGCGAGATTGTCGATCGTGCCGATCCGCATATTGGTCTTCTTCACAGGGGGACAGAAAAACTAATTGAGTATAAAACATATACACAAGCTCTGCCTTATTTTGATCGTTTAGATTATGTTGCACCGATGAACCAAGAACATGCTTTTGCACTTGCGACAGAAAAATTATTGGGCATTACAGTTCCAAGACGTGGGCAATTTATTCGTGTTTTATTTTGTGAAATTGGCCGTATTTTGAACCACTTACTTAATATTACGACATATGCGCTGGATGTTGGTGCGATTACACCGTCATTATGGGCGTTTGAAGAACGTGAAAAGTTAATGGAATTTTATGAGCGCGTTTGTGGTGCAAGATTGCACGCAAATTATTTTCGCCCAGGCGGTGTCCATCAAGATATGCCTGCTGGCTTAGCGGAAGATATTTATGAGTATAATGAAAACTTTCACAAATTCTTAGATGATTTGGAAAGCCTTTTAACGGAAAACCGTATTTTTAAACAAAGAACGGTTGATATCGGTAAGGTTGAAAAAGAAGATGCGCTTGATTGGGGTTTTTCAGGGCCAATGTTACGCGCTTCTGGTGTGCCTTGGGATTTAAGGAAGTCTCAACCTTATGATGTTTATGAAGAGATGGATTTTGATGTTGCTGTTGGTAAAACGGGTGACTGTTATGCACGCTATGTTGTTCGTATTTTAGAAATGCGCGAAAGTGTAAAAATTATTCGCCAATGTTTAAATAAAATGCCTGCTGGTGAAGTTATGGTTGATGATCATAAGATTGCCCCACCAAAACGCGGCGAAATGAAGCGTTCTATGGAAGCGTTAATCCACCATTTCAAACTTTATACTGAAGGGTTTCATGTTCCAGCTGGCGAGACTTACACAGCTGTTGAAGCACCAAAAGGCGAGTTTGCGGTGTATTTGGTATCTGATGGAACAAATAAACCATATCGCTGTCATATGAGAGCGCCTGGTTTTGCTCACTTACAAGCTTTGGACTTCATGTCGAAAGGTCATATGTTGGCTGATACAGTTGCGATTATTGGGTCAATGGACGTTGTATTCGGGGAGATTGATAGATAAGCATGGCTGATCAAAGTGCGAAAGAAAGACCGATTGTTACTGTCCGTGGACTTGTTCCAGACGAGCAGGGGCGTCTTTTGTTTATCTATGAAAAGGGGCCTAATTTATGGGTGCCACCTGGTGGTCGTTTAGAGCATGGCGAAGAGATGTATGAAGCTATTGAGCGCGAAGTTTATGAAGAGACGGGCTATAAAACCAAGGTTGATAAATTTGCCTTTGTTTACGATCAGGTCTTAGGCAGTATTGATTGGCATGTTGTTCAGATGTATTTTTTAATGCAACCTGTTTTGAGTTCTGAGTTAAATGAAGAATGGGAAGACCTTGATACTGAATATGATTATGGGGTTCGTAGATTAAAATTTATGTCGCTTGAAGATATTAAAAATGAAGAATGGGTGGAGCCACAATTTATATCTGATTTTATGATGGGAAATTTGGGGGACTCATATATTCCTTACATTAAAACTGCACAAGAACATGAAGACGTAATATTTAAAAAGAGAGCGCAAGCATGAAACCTAAAATAGCACCAAAAGAGCTACAGCCGGAAAGTTTTGAGTTTTCAAAAGAAAGCCAAAAAGAGGTTGAGTATCACTTAAAGAAATATCCCGAAGGTCATAAGATGAGTGCGGTTATGCCGATGTTGGATATTGCACAAAGACAAGAAGGCTGGATCAGTGAAGCGGCAATGAATGAAATTGCAAGACAGCTTGATTGTCCACCGATTAAGGTNTTTGAGGTTGCAACNTTTTATTCTATGTACCACTTAGCACCTGTTGGTAAATATCATTTACAACTTTGCACAACAACGCCTTGCTGGCTTCGTGGGTCGGGCAAGTTGAAAAAAGTGATTGAGAAAAAGCTGGGTCTTAAATCAGCTAAAGAAGTCACAAAGGACGGGCTTTTCTCTTATGAGGAAGTTGAGTGTTTGGGCGCTTGTGTAAACGCCCCTGTGTGTCAGGTTAATAATGAGAATTATCATGAAGATTTGGACGAGAAAGAATTTGAAAACCTTCTTGAAGATTTAAAAGCTGGTAAGGACGTAAAGCACGGCTCTGTTATTGGGCGTGTTTGTTCTATGCAAGCAACAGGTGCGACGGTTTTAGAGGAGCAGGCGAAAAAAGCAGGCGTTAAAATTGATGATGGAAAAGGGGCGTAAAAGATATGTTAGCAGATGAGAATCGTATTTTTACAAACCTNTATGGNTTTGAAAGCTCTGGTTTAAAAGAAGCAAANAAAAGAGGTTGTTGGGATAANACAGCATCTTTGATCAAAAAAGGCCGTGAGTGGATTATCGAGGAAATGAAAAAATCAGGTCTTCGTGGTCGTGGTGGGGCTGGTTTCCCAACAGGTTTGAAATGGTCATTCATGCCAAAAGAGGTTAAGGATCGCCCTCATTATTTAGTGATTAATGCCGATGAATCTGAGCCAGGAACTTGTAAAGATAGGGATATTATTCGTAATGACCCGCAACGTTTGATTGAAGGGGCTTTATTGGCTTCTTTTGCGATGCAGGCACATGCGGCTTATATCTATATTCGTGGTGAGTATTNTCATGAAGCAAGAGCGCTTCAAGNNGCNATTGATGAGGCTTATGATGCAGGCTTGCTTGGTAAAAACGCTGCAAAATCTGGTTGGGATTTTGATCTTTATGTTCACAGAGGTGCTGGTGCTTATATCTGTGGCGAAGAGACAGCCCTGATTGAAAGTTTAGAAGGTAAAAAAGGACAGCCTAGAAATAAACCTCCATTNCCTGCGATGGCTGGGCTTTATTCATGCCCGACAACAGTGAACAATGTTGAGACAATTGCTGTTGTGCCTGAGATTTTACGCAGAGGTGGGGNCTGGTTTTCTTCATTCGGGCGTGAGAATAATACTGGAACAAAAGTCTTTTGTATCTCTGGTCATGTAAATAACCCATGTAATGTCGAAGAAGCAATGTCAATTCCATTAAAAGAATTGATCGAAAAGCACGCTGGTGGTGTTCGTGGTGGTTGGGATAACTTAAAGGCAATTATTCCAGGTGGTTCATCAACACCATTGATGCCAAAAGAAGATTGCGAAACAGCGTTGATGGATTTTGATTCATTGAAAGAACATAAATCAAGCTTGGGCACAGCTGGTGTCATTGTTATGGATCAATCAACCGATGTTGTCTACGCTATTGCGCGTCTATCATATTTCTATAAACATGAAAGCTGTGGTCAATGTACGCCTTGCCGTGAGGGGACAAGCTGGATTTATAAAGTGATGTCTCGTTTGGTGACAGGGCAAGCACGTTTGGAAGAGATCGATATGTTGCTCGATGTTTGTAGTCAGATCGAAGGGCATACAATTTGTGCGCATGGTGATGCATCAGCATGGCCAATCCAAGGTTTAATGAGACACTTTAGACCAGAAGTAGAACAAAGAATTTTAGATTACCGCAAAAGAATTAAAGCGGCATAAGAATAAAAGACGTTAAATAAGAGGGTTATAAAATGCCAAAACTAACGATTGATGGAATTGAAGTTGAAGTGCCACAGGGCACATCTATCTTGCAGGCTTGTGAAGAGCTTGGGATTGAAATTCCGCGTTTTTGTTACCATGATCGCTTAAGTGTTCCTGCCAACTGCCGTATGTGTTTGGTTGATTTGGAAAAAGCACCAAAGCCAGTTGCAAGCTGTGCGATGCCAGCAGGCGAGGGCATGGTTGTTCACACCAATACGGATAAGATTAAGCGTGCTCGTAAAAGTGTGATGGAATTCTTACTGATTAACCACCCGCTTGATTGTCCAATTTGTGATCAAGGTGGTGAGTGTGATTTACAAGACCAAGCGGTTGCCTATGGTTATGACCGCTCTCGTTATGCGGAAGAAAAAAGAGCTGTTAAAGATAAAGAGTTAGGCCCATTGGTTAAAACAGTGATGACACGTTGTATTCAATGTACAAGATGTGTTCGCTTTGGCGAAGAGATCGCAGGTGTTCCTGATTTAGGTTTATTAAACCGTGGTAATGATGTTGAGATTGGCACTTATGTTTCTAAATTGGCATCTTCTGAATTATCAGGCAATATGGTTGATATTTGCCCTGTTGGTGCGCTTACAAACAAACCTTATTCATTCCATGCCCGTCCTTGGGAGCTTCGCAAGACTGAGACNGTTGATGTNATGGACGGCGTTGGNTCAAACATCCGTGTTGATGCAAGNGGNTCAGAAGTGATGCGTATTTTGCCGCGTTTNCATGAAGGTATTAACGAAGAATGGATTTCTGATAAAACCCGCTATGCTTATGATGGTTTAAAATATCAGCGTCTTGATACACCTTANATNCGNAATAAAAAAGGTAAATTAGAAGCATCAACGTGGGAAGATGCNTTNAGNGCAATTAAGTCTGCTTTAANAGATGTTAAAGGATCTGAAATGGCGGCACTTGTTGGCGATATGGCAGATTGTGAATCAATCAAAGCGCTTAAAGACCTAATGAATAACCTAGGCAGCCCGAATATGGATTGTCGTTTTGATGGTGTCATGCTGGATGGTAAAGAGCGTTCTCATTATTTATTCAATTCTGGCATTTCAGGTTTAGACGAAGCCGATGCAATTTTAATTATTGGTGCAAATCCTCGTTATGAAGCAACGATGGTTAATGCAAGAATACGTAAACAAGTTCTTCATCGTAAAGTCCCTGTTGGCGTTATCTTAGATGAGCAAACTGATCTTACTTATGAGTATGAGTATTTAGGCAAAAATGCGCAAGATTTAGAAAAACTAAGTAAAGCACGCTCTGGTTTTATCAAAACTTTAAAAGATGCTAAAAAGCCATTGATTATATTGGGTTCTGGCGCCTTAAACAGAAGCGATGCGGACGCTGTTCAAGCATTGGTTTCTGATTTGGCTGATAAAGTTGGTGCTGTTTCAAAAGATTGGAATGGGTACAACGTTCTTCATCTTCACGCATCTCGTGTTGGTGCGCTTGATCTTGGTTTCCTACCAAAAGGAAAGTCAGGCAAAGATTTTGCTAAAATTACAAAAGCAGCTAAAGACGGTAAAATTAAATTTACTTATCTTCTCGGGCTTGATGATTTCGAAGATGGCACGTTTGAAAAAAGCTTTGTTGTTTATCAAGGGCATCATGGTGATAAGGGTGCGGGGCACGCTGATGTCATTTTACCAGGTGTTGCTTATACAGAAAAAGATGCNACTTATGTGAATATGGAAGGGCGCCCACAAAGAGCGAAAAANGCAGTGAGCGCGCCNGGTGAAGCAAAAGAAGACTGGAAAATATTACGTGCCTTATCTGATATTTTAGACCAGACATTGCCTTATGATAATATCCATGGACTTCGCCAAGCGATGATTAAAGAAAGTAAGGTTTTCGAGAAAATCGATGTTTGTGAGCCTTCTAAATGGACAAAGGCAGGGACAAGCGGTAAGCTCTTAAAGTCTGATTTCTCATCAGCAATGCCTACAAATTATTATCAAACAAATGTTATCACAAGAGCCTCAAAAACGATGGCAGAGTGTGTCGAAGCATTTATCAAAAATTCTGAACCATCTGCGAAAAGGAAGAAGGCTTAAATATGGAAGAGTTTTTAGCAAATTACTTATTTCCTCTTTTAGATATTCTATGGCGTATTGGCGTTCTTGTTGGTGTGTTAATGGTTGCTATGGCCTATCTCACTTATGCAGAGCGAAAAGTTATGGGGGCAATGCAACTTCGTCAAGGCCCAATGATGGTTGGTCCTTTTGGTCTTTTACAACCAATGGCGGATGGGGTAAAACTTCTTAGTAAGGAAACGATTATTCCTGCGGGCTCGGATCGTTTTGTTTTCGTCTTTGCACCGATGTTGACCTTTATTCTAGCGCTTGTCGCTTGGGCGGTTGTTCCTGTTGCTGAAGGCTGGGTAATTGCCGATATTAACGTTGGTTTGCTTTATATTTTCGCGATTTCATCTCTTGGTGTGTACGGGATTATTATGGCGGGCTGGGCGTCTAACTCTAAATATGCGTTTTTAGGCGCGTTGAGGTCTGCTGCGCAAATGGTCTCTTATGAGGTTTCAATTGGTTTAGTGATTGTGTGCGTTCTTCTCTTCACTGGATCATTAAATCTAACCGATATCGTTATGAATGATCGTCCTTGGTGGGCTTGGCTCTTGTTATTCCCAATGTTTGTT
>PBIV01000003.1 GCA_002720935.1 Rickettsiales bacterium
CTGTTAATGTTGTTTTACCATGGTCAACGTGACCAATTGTTCCAATATTTACGTGAGGTTTATTACGCTCAAATTTTGCTTTACCCATTTTTATTCTCCTTTAAAAAAATCTCTTATAATTAATTTTTACAAATTATGCAAATTGTTTTTTAACTTCATCAGCTACAGCTTGCGGCACTTTCTCATAGTGATCAAACTGCATTGTATACTGTGCACGACCTTGTGACATTGAACGAAGGTTATTAATGTAACCAAACATGTTTGCCAAAGGAACCATCGCATTAACTGCTTTCGCAATACCGCGATCTTCCATACCAGATACCTGACCACGACGAGAGTTTAAGTCACCAATAATATCACCCATATATTCTTCAGGTGTAATAACCTCAACCTTCATCACAGGCTCTAGTAATGTTGGGCGACCTGTTTCCATTGCTTCTCTGAATGCAGCCTTAGCAGCAATCTCGAACGCTAGAACAGATGAGTCAACATCGTGATACGCACCATCATTAAGAACAACGCGGAAGTCAATCACTGGGAAGCCAGCAATAATACCGCTTTCCTTAGCAGCTTCGACACCCTTTTCAACACCAGGGATATATTCACGAGGAACGTTACCACCAACAATTTTACTTTCAAAACTATAGCCTTCACCTGGCTCAACAGGAATGAAGTCCATAACAACGCGAGCAAACTGACCAGAACCACCTGATTGTTTCTTGTGCGTGTAATCAACACTAACTTCTTTACCAAGAGTTTCACGGTAAGCAACCTGTGGCGCACCAACATTCGCTTCAACCTTGAACTCACGCTTCATACGATCAACAATAATATCTAAGTGAAGCTCACCCATACCTTTAATGATTGTCTGACCTGATTCATGATCAACAGAAACACGGAAAGATGGATCTTCTGCAGCCAAACGCTGTAGCGCGATAGACATCTTTTCTTGGTCTGCTTTAGATTTTGGCTCAACCGCAATCTCAATAACCGGATCTGGGAATTCCATACGCTCAAGAATAATCTTGTCATCTTGAGAACAAAGAGTGTCACCAGTTGTTGTATCTTTAAGACCTGCGATCGCAACAATGTCACCAGCAGATGCTTCTTTAATTTCTTCACGAGAGTTTGAGTGCATTAATAGCATACGACCAACGCGCTCTCTCTTATCTTTAACTGAGTTATATGTGTATGAACCAGCTTCTAAAGTACCTGAATAAATACGAACGAATGTTAAAGTACCTACAAATGGGTCATTCATAATCTTGAAAGCAAGACCAGAGAAAGACGCCTCAGCATCAGCAGGACGGCTATCTGGCTCATTGTCTTCAGAACCATACTTAACACCATTAACAGCACCAACATCCAATGGAGATGGCATAAAATCAATAACAGCATCAAGAAGAGGCTGAACACCTTTGTTTTTGAACGCTGTACCGTTAAGAACAGGAACAAACTCATTAGACAATGTACCGATACGGATACAACGCTTCAATGTTTCTTCATCAGGCTCGTTACCTTCTAAATATTCCATCATTGCATCTTCATCAACTTCAACAGCTGTCTCAATTAATTGCTGACGGTATTCAGCAGCTTTGTCCGCTAAATCAGCAGGGATATCTTGCTCTTCCCATTCAGCACCTAAGTTTTCAGCTTTCCAGATGATTGCCTTGTTCTTAACAAGATCAACAACACCTTGATACTCAGCTTCAGAACCGATTGGTAACTGAAGAACCAATGGGTTTGCACCTAAACGGTCTTTAAACATCTCAACACAACGGTAGAAATCAGCACCAGTACGGTCCATCTTGTTTACAAAACACATACGTGGAACGCCATACTTATCAGCCTGGCGCCATACTGTTTCAGATTGAGGCTCAACACCAGCAACTGAGTCAAATACTGCTACAGCACCATCAAGTACACGAAGAGAACGCTCAACTTCAATAGTGAAGTCAACGTGACCTGGTGTATCAATAATATTGATGCGGTGCTCTTTCCAGAAACAAGTTGTCGCAGCTGACGTAATAGTGATACCACGCTCCTGCTCTTGCTCCATCCAGTCCATAGTAGCTGCACCATCGTGAACTTCACCAATCTTGTGTGACTTACCTGTATAATAAAGAATACGCTCAGTTGTTGTTGTTTTACCAGCATCAATGTGCGCCATAATTCCGATATTACGGTAGCGTTCTAATGGAGTATTTGTACCTTTGCCTGACATTTCTATATAAACCCTTATAAATTAAATTCTTGTCCTAGTTTTACTTGATTACCAACGGTAATGTGCAAACGCTCTGTTTGCTTCTGCCATTTTGTGAGTTTCTTCACGCTTTTTAACAGCACCACCCTTGCTCTCAAGAGCATCGATAACTTCATTCGCTAAACGCTCGCGCATTGTTTTCTCATTACGCTTTCTAGAGAATGTTGTTAACCAGCGAATACCCAATGTTTTTCTACGAACTGGGCGAACCTCCATAGGAACCTGATATGTTGCACCACCAACACGGCGAGAGCGAACCTCAACATCAGGCATAATGTTTTCTAAAGCTGCGTGCAAACAACGGATCTCAAAAGGAGCATTCATGTTGTTGTCATTTGATGCATCAGCCAATGCTTTTTTCGCGCGCTCAGAAGCTGCAACGATGTCTAAGGCACCATAAACAATTTCTTCAGCAATCGACTTCTTACCATCAAGCATGATGTAGTTCATCAACTTTGTAAGTGTGATATCGTTAAACTTTGGATCTGGAAGTACTTTTCTAACTTCTGCTCTACGACGACGTGACATATCTACTCTTTTCCTTATTTCTTCTTCTTCGTTCCATATAGTGAACGACGCTGTTTACGATCTCCAACACCTTGCGTATCAAGTACACCACGTAGAATGTGGTAACGAACACCAGGTAAATCCTTCACACGACCACCACGAATAAGAACAACTGAGTGTTCTTGTAAGTTGTGACCCTCACCAGGAATATATGCTGAAACCTCTTGGCCTGTTGTTAAACGCACACGAGCAACCTTACGAAGCGCTGAGTTCGGCTTCTTAGGTGTTGTTGTATAAACACGTGTACAAACACCGCGGCGCTGAGGGCACTCCTTCAAAGCTGGTGATTTACTTTTTACAACCTTGTCTTTACGACCCTTACGGATCAACTGATTAATGGTTGGCATTTAATATATCCTTATTCTTAACGTTAATTGTCTAATTGTTTAAAACCATACAAAAACTATAAACAAAAAGACTGCTCTTCAATTTTCACTAGAGCAGCCATTTATAGGATGGGTTGTCGGTAATATCAAGCCCTATTTTGCCCAAATCCCAAATTTTCTGTAAATTTGTAATTTTGCATCATTTAAGAGCGCGTGCCCGAACTGCGTTTAGGATAATTTTAAGTCAATTTCCTACCGCCAGTCCATCCATTGGCGAGCGGATCATACTGATTCAAACGGCATGTTGTCAAGCATAAAAAGCAAAAAAACCGAGATTCATTCTATTTCGGGCTTTTCCCGCCCAAACTCTGTACTTAAACAGCTCAACAAGAATAAAAAAAGCCCGATAAAAATCGGGCTCATTTTTTAAAACTTTACGACTAACAAATTAAGCTGCATCGCTCTCTTTATTATCAGAATCAGATGATTCTTGTGACGCTTCTTCAGCCAAAGCTGCTGTTGCTCCACTCAAATCAAGACTGCCTTCTTCGCCAGATGGCAATAATTCTTGAGAAGAACCAAGGATTTCTTTATCACGTTTTGCAGCAACACGCTTAACTTCGTGAACAAAGGCACCTGTACCAGCTGGGATCAAGCGACCAACGATAACGTTCTCTTTAAGACCGTTAAGCTCATCAACCTTACCGTTTACAGCAGCTTCTGTTAGGACACGTGTTGTTTCCTGGAATGAAGCAGCAGAGATGAATGAACGTGTCTGTAGAGATGCTTTTGTAATCCCTTGTAGAACAGATTGGAACTTCGCAGGCTTTTTGCCTTTAGCTTCAATCTTCTCATTCACTTCCATCAACTCAATACGGTCAACTTGCTCACCTGTTAGGTATGTTGTCTGACCTGGATCAGTGATCTCAACTTTTTGAAGCATCATACGAGCAACAACCTCGATATGCTTATCGTTGATTTTCACACCTTGTAGACGGTAAACATCTTGAATCTCATTCACAAGGTAATCAGCCAAGGCCTCAACACCCATCACAGATAGAATATCGTGAGGCACCATATGACCATCAATAAGCTTGTCACCTTTGCGAACAAAATCACCTTCTTTAACCGCAATGTGCTTACCCTTAGGGATCATATATTCACGTGGCTCAGAACCATCTGTTGGAAGAATAAGAAGACGTTGCTTTGTCTTATAATCCTTACCAAATTCGATCTGACCATCAATCTCAGCAATAATTGCAAAGTCTTTAGGACGACGTGCTTCAAACAGTTCAGCCACACGCGGTAGACCCCCTGTAATATCACGTGTCTTAGATGTCTCACGCGGGATACGAGCAATAACGTCACCAGCCTTAACCTCAGCGCCATTTTCAACAGAAAGAATAGCACCAACAGACATAAAGTAATTCGCAGCCATACCGTTGCTAAGTGTAAGAATTTTACCATCCTTACCTTCTAACATAATGCGTGGCTTCAACTTACCGCCTTTAGGGTTCTGTCTCCAGTCCATAACGACCTTAGATGATAAACCTGTTGCTTCATCAACTTCTTCGCTGACTGAAACGTTTTCATTTAAGTCGCCATAAACTGCCTTACCGTCTTTTTCAGTGATAATTGGAACAGTATATGGATCCCATTCAGCCATTTTCTCGCCAGACTTAACTTTTTGGCCTTCTTCAACAAGAAGTTTCGCACCATATGGTAGTCTGTATTTCGCTTTTTCAACATTCTTACCATCACGAAGAACGATCTCTGTGTTACGACCCATGATAATTGGCGTACCTTCAGAGTTCACAACAACTTCTTTATTAAGAATATCAACTTTAGCGTCCATAGCCGCCTCGATTGATGACTGCTCAGAACCACCCTGCGCGGCACCACCAATGTGGAATGTACGCATTGTAAGCTGTGTTCCTGGCTCACCAATTGATTGAGCTGCGATAACACCCACAGCCTCACCAATATTAACCTTCGTACCGCGAGCAAGGTCACGACCATAACAAGCCGCACAAACACCGTTACCTTCGGTCTCACATGTTAATACTGAACGAACCTGAATTGTATCAAGACCACTTGTTTCAATCTTTTCAGCCATAGCCTCATCAATGAGCTCACCAGCCTTAACAAGCAATTCGCCTGTTTCAGGATGCTCAACATCATATGATGGTGTACGACCCAAGATACGCTCTGACAATGGAGAAACGACGTTACCACCATCAACAACTGCGCGAATTTGAATACCTTTTTCAGTACCACAATCATCTTCACGAACGATCACATCTTGTGATACGTCAACCAAACGACGTGTCAAGTAACCAGAGTTCGCAGTTTTCAAGGCTGTATCAGCAAGCCCCTTACGAGCACCGTGAGTAGAGTTAAAGTACTCAAGAACCGTCAGACCTTCTTTAAAGTTTGAAATAATTGGTGTTTCAATAATTTCACCAGATGGTTTCGCCATCAAACCACGCATCCCTGCAAGCTGTCTAATCTGTGCTGCAGAACCACGCGCTCCTGAGTGAGCCATCATATAAACTGAGTTAAAGCCATCTTCAGTTGGTGCAGAGATCACTTTCATCATCTCGCCCGCAACGTCATCTGTACAAGAAGACCAAATATCAACAACCTTGTTGTATTTCTCACCTTTAGTGATCAAACCATCTTGGTACTGTTGCTCATATTCTTTAACTTTTTCTTGTGCATCATCAACAAGCTTATGCTTTGCTTCTGGAATAATAAGATCATCTTTACCAAATGAAATACCAGACTTACAGGCATTCTTGAAACCAAGATCCATAAGGCGGTCACAGAAGATAACAGTATCTTTTTGACCACAATGACGATAAACAGAATCAATAACGTCAGATACGTTTTTCTTCGTCAATGTGCGGTTAATAACCTCAAATGGAACATGCTTGTGGTGAGGCAATAGCTCAGAAATAAGCATACGACCTGGTGTTGTATCCACAATCTTTGTAATTGGGTTGCCTTCTTTATCAACTGTGCTTAAGCGACATTTGATTTTAGATTGCATATTGATCTCTTTAGCGTGTAACGCGTGGTGGATTTCTTCAATCCCAGAGAAGATTGATCCCTCACCCGGCTGACCATCAAGATCAAGTGATAAGTAATATAGACCCAAAACGATATCCTGTGTCGGAACGATAATCGGCTTACCGTTTGCAGGAGAAAGGATATTGTTTGTCGACATGACGAGAACACGTGATTCTAACTGTGCTTCAACAGATAGAGGGACGTGAACAGCCATCTGATCACCATCAAAGTCAGCGTTAAAGGCTGTACAAACAAGTGGGTGAAGCTGGATCGCTTTACCTTCAATAAGTGTTGGTTCAAACGCTTGAATACCAAGTCTGTGAAGTGTTGGCGCACGGTTCAATAGAACTGGGTGCTCACGAATTACCTCTTCCAAGATATCCCAAACTTCTGGGCGTTCTTTTTCAACCATACGTTTTGCCGCCTTAATTGTAGACGCCATACCGTATACTTCTAATTTGTGATAGATAAATGGCTTAAATAATTCCAACGCCATTTTCTTTGGTAGACCACATTGGTGTAATTTTAGTGTTGGACCAGACACGATCACTGAACGACCAGAATAGTCAACACGCTTACCAAGTAGGTTCTGACGGAAACGACCTTGCTTACCTTTAAGCATATCAGAAAGTGATTTCAATGGACGACGGTTGTTACCAGTGATCACACGACCACGACGACCATTATCAAATAGAGCATCAACAGATTCTTGAAGCATACGCTTTTCATTACGAATAATGATGTCTGGTGCTTTCAATTCCATTAAGCGCTTTAAACGGTTGTTACGGTTGATAACACGACGATATAAATCGTTCAGATCAGATGTCGCGAAACGACCACCATCAAGAGGAACAAGTGGGCGAAGCTCAGGTGGAATAACCGGCACAGAATCCATGATCATCCATTCTGGCTTTGTATTTGATTCCAAGAATGCTTCCAAAAGCTTTAAGCGTTTAACAAGCTTCTTCTTCTTCGCTTCTGAGTTTGTTTCTTCTAAATCTTCAGAAACCTTTTCATATTGTGCTTTAAGATCAATTGTCTTCAAGATTTCACGAAGTGCTTCAGCACCAATACCAGCTTTGAAGTTATCTTCGCCATACTCATCTTGAGCATCATAATATTCTTCAGGGCTTAAAAGCTGCTTTTCTTTAAGCGGTGTCATGCCCGGGTCAATAACAACATATGACTCGAAGTATAAAACTTTCTCTAGCTCTTTAAGCATCATGTCCAAGATCAAACCAATACGGCTTGGCAATGATTTCAAGAACCAGATATGGGCAACTGGTGCAGCTAAATCAATGTGACCCATGCGCTCACGGCGGACTTTTGTCAATGTGACTTCAACACCACATTTTTCACAAATAATCCCCTTGAACTTCATGCGCTTATATTTACCACAAAGACACTCATAATCCTTAACAGGACCAAAAATGCGAGCACAGAATAAACCATCTTTTTCAGGCTTAAATGTTCGGTAGTTAATTGTTTCTGGCTTTTTAATTTCACCAAATGACCAAGATTTTACATCTTCAGGGCTAGCAATCGTAATTCTGATCTCGTCAAAATTTTGTGTTGCCTTGTTCCCGCCGAAAATTTTTGCCAATTCGTTACTCATTGTCTTTTTTTCTCCAGTTTTAAAGCGACTTTTTAAAGTCTGGCCTCATTTATTATAATTAATTTAATGTTGTAAGGGCGCGGCTCTCACCTATTTGAAAGCCACGCCTTTAAAAATTTAGTCTTTTTGGTTCAACTCTACATTCAAGCCAAGTGAACGAAGCTCTTTCACAAGTACGTTGAATGATTCAGGAATACCAACTTCAAATGTATCATCACCGCGAACAATTGACTCATAAGCCTTTGTACGACCAGCAACGTCATCTGATTTCACTGTTAGCATTTCTTGGAGTGTATAAGCAGCACCATAAGCTTGCAACGCCCACACTTCCATCTCACCAAAGCGCTGACCACCAAACTGTGCCTTACCACCAAGTGGCTGCTGTGTAACAAGTGAGTATGGACCAATTGAACGCGCGTGGATCTTGTTATCAACAAGGTGGTGTAGCTTAAGAAGGTATTTATACCCAACTGTAACCTTGCGATCAAACGCTTCACCTGTACGGCCATCAATCAGAGTTACCTGACCAGAGCTATCAAGACCAGCTCTCTCAAGCATCTTATTGATATCCAACTCTTCTGCACCATCAAATACTGGTGTCGCAATTGGAACACCGCCACGAAGGTTGTTTGACATCTCTAACATTTCGTCATCATTCAAGATATCAACCTTCTCGTCGAACTCGCGCTCGCCATATACATCAGCCAACTTCTCACGAAGCTCTTTAAATTTAGCTTTTGTATCTTTACCAGTTTTTGCAGCATGCTTAATGCCATCAACCATATCCCCGATTTGACGACCAACATTCGCCGTTGCCCAACCAAGGTGTGTTTCTAAAATCTGACCAACATTCATACGAGATGGAACACCAAGTGGGTTTAACACAAGATCAACCGGTGTACCGTCTTCCAAATATGGCATATCTTCTAATGGCATAATACGTGAGATAACACCCTTGTTACCGTGACGACCAGCCATTTTATCACCAGGCTGTAGCTTACGCTTAACCGCAATAAAGACTTTAACCATCTTCATAACACCTGGCTGTAGCTCATCACCACGCTGAAGTTTTTCGATTTTGTTTTCAAAACGCTTATTAAGATCATTCACTGAATTATCAAAGTTATCGCCCATCGCTTCGATGTTGTCCATAACTTGCTCATCTTCAACAACCAACTCTCTCCAATCTGCACGAGACAATGTCTCAAGATCTTCAGCTTTAATTGTTGCACCTTTCTTCAGTGCTTTAACACCTTTAGCAACTTTTTGACCTTCAAGAACTTCTGATAAACGACGGTAGAAACCACGCTCAAGGATTGTTCTTTCATCATCACGGTCTTTTGCTAAACGCTTGATCTCGCCTTGTTCAATCGCCAACGCACGTTGATCTTTATCAACACCACGACGAGAGAATACGCGAACATCAACAACAGTTCCTGTTGATCCTGGAGGCATACGAAGTGAACTATCCTTCACATCTGCTGCTTTTTCCCCGAAGATCGCACGAAGAAGTTTTTCTTCTGGTGTCATTGGACTTTCACCTTTTGGTGTAACCTTACCAACCAGAATATCGCCGGGGCGAACTTCCGCACCAATATAAGCAATACCCGCTTCATCCAAGTGACGAAGAGCTTCTTCACCCACATTTGGAATATCACGTGTAATATCTTCTTGGCCAAGCTTTGTATCACGAGCCATCACTTCGAACTCTTCTAAGTGAATAGATGTGTAAACATCATCACGCACGATACGCTCAGAAATTAGGATTGAATCCTCATAGTTGTAACCATTCCATGGCATGAAGGCTGCTAGAACGTTACGACCAAGAGCCAATTCACCAAACTGTGTTGAAGGACCATCAGCAATAATATCGCCTGCCAGAACTTCATCCCCAACTTTAACAAGTGGGCGCTGGTTAATACACGTGTTCTGGTTTGAACGCTGGAACTTCTTCAAGTTATAAATATCAACTGTTGATAAATCATCATTGTCAATTTCAGTTGCACGAATAACGATACGTGCCGCATCAACTTGGTCAATAACACCTGTACGACGAGCCACAATCGCTGACCCAGAGTCACGAGCAACTGTTGCCTCCATACCTGTACCAACAAGAGGTGCATCCGTTTTCAACAATGGAACAGCCTGACGTTGCATGTTTGACCCCATAAGCGCACGGTTCGCATCATCATTTTCCAAGAATGGAATAAGTGATGCCGCAACTGATACGATCTGTTTTGGAGATACGTCAATCAGGTCAATCTGATCCGATGTAGCCAAAATGTTTTCACCACGTTGACGACAAGAAACAAAATCAGAAACGAATTTATTTTTACCATCAAGCTCAGAGTTCGCCTGCGCCACTGTGTAGCGCCCCTCTTCCATCGCTGATAAGTAAACAACCTCATCTGTAACAACACCATCGACAACTTTTCTATACGGGCTCTCAATGAAACCATATTGGTTTACACGCGCATAAGTCGCCAATGAGTTGATCAGACCAATATTTGGCCCTTCTGGTGTTTCAATCGGACAAATACGACCATAGTGAGTTGTGTGTACGTCACGAACCTCAAATCCAGCGCGCTCACGTGATAAACCACCTGGGCCTAATGCTGATAGACGACGTTTGTGTGTAATTTCTGATAATGGGTTTGTCTGATCCATGAATTGTGACAACTGAGATGAACCAAAGAACTCCTTAACAGCTGCAGCAGCAGGCTTAGAGTTAATCAGATCATGCGGCATCACTGTATCAATTTCAACAGATGACATACGCTCTTTAATTGAACGCTCCATACGAAGGAGACCAACACGGAATTGGTTCTCCATCAATTCACCAACTGAACGCACACGACGGTTACCAAGGTGATCAATATCATCAACCTCACCACGACCATCTTTCATGTCATGAAGGTTTTTAACGATCGCTAAAATATCTTCTTTGCGAAGAACACGAACATCATCAGGGCACTCAAGACCCAAACGCTGGTTCATCTTTACACGACCAACAGATGATAGATCGTAACGATCTGGATCAAAAAATAATGAGAATAATAACGCTTCTGCTGATTCCAAGGTAGGTGGCTCACCAGGGCGCATAACACGGTAGATATCGATTAACGCATCTTCACGTGTTTCACATTTATCAACTTCTAATGTGTCACGGATGTATGATCCAACATTGAAGTGATCAATATTCAATAATGGAAGCTCTTCTAAGCCCAAGCCATCAATCGCAGCCATATCATCTTCTGCTAATTCATGACCAGCTTCAAAAATAACTTCGCCAGTTTTCTTGTCATAGATTTCTTTTGCTAAATATTTACCGATTAAGTTTTCAGCTGTTACTAAGATTTCTTTCAAACCATCTTCAGCCAATTTCTTCGATAAACGAGGAGAAACTTTACGACCAGCTTCTGCAGCAACTTTACCGTCTTTAGCATTGATAAGGTCTGTTTTAAGCTTAACACCCTTGAAACGCTCAGGATCATATGGTGTTTTCCAACCACCTTTAGCTTTTGAATAAACATCTGTCTCATAGAATGTCGCAAGAATTTCTTCTTTTGTCATACCTGTGATCATTACTGGATCGATTGCATCGCCATTTTCATACTGCTTTTGACGATATGCTTCTGTTTCAGCACTATCAAGAGCATAAAGAAGCGTTGTAATAGGAAGCTTACGACGGCGATCAATACGCACATTCATAATATCTTTTGGATCAAATTCGAAATCCAACCATGAACCACGGTAAGGGATCACGCGAGATGAGAATAAGAACTTACCAGATGAGTGTGTCTTACCACCATCATGGTCAAAGAATACACCTGGGCTTCTATGCATTTGCGATACGATAACACGCTCAGTACCATTTACGATGAACGTACCATCAGCAGTCATCAATGGCATATCAACCATGTAAACATCTTGTTCTTTAATATCTTTAATAGAACGAAGGCCTGTGTCTTCATCAACATCAAACACAGATAGACGCAAAGTAACGCGAAGTGGTGCAGCATATGTCATATCGCGCTGACGGCACTCTTCTTCATCATACTTTGGCTCTTCGAATTCATACTTAACGAAATCAATCTCAGCAACGCCCGAAAACGCTTCAATTGGGAATACAGAACGCAACACAGCCTGAAGACCAGTGTCTTGACGATCTTCTGCACGAACGTCTTCTTGTAAGAACATCTTATATGAAGTTTTTTGAACCTCAATAAGGTTTGGCATTTTGGTAACTTCTTCAATCTTACCAAAGTTCAAACGAACTCTTTTCTTCTCTGTTAAACCATAATGCTGAATTGATTTTTTCTTCGTGCTTTTTTTAGCGCTCATTTGTAATGATCTCCGTTATTAAACTTAGTTGTTAAGTTTTTAAAACTCTAATTTTTATTATGCATAAATAACAAAAAGCCCGCATGCACCAAGCCTAAGGCCGGTAACAACGAGTTATTTAGCAGTTATTTAATCTTTTTTTCTAGCAACGTTATATATATTCGTCGAAATTTAGCATGCAAAATCATCTTGCCTTATAGTGCGTTTTCGAGCACTTGTAAATAGAAAAATAGAAAATAGTTCAAATTATTTTAAGAAAAAGGGCTCCTCACATTTCGCAAGGAACCCTTTTTTAAGAATTTCTATAAAGAAATTAAGCTTACTTAACCTCAACAGAAGCACCAGCTTCTTCCAATTTCTTCTTAAGTTCTTCAGCTTCATCCTTAGAAGCACCTTCTTTGATTGGCTTAGGAGCGCCATCAACAAGATCTTTTGCTTCTTTAAGACCAAGGCCTGTGATACCACGAACTTCTTTAATAACAGCGATTTTGTTACCGCCAGCAGCTGTAAGAATTACGTCGAATTCGTCTTTCTCAGCAGCAGCATCGCCACCAGCAGCGGCAGCAACAGCTACAGGAGCAGCAGCAGCAGAAACGCCCCACTTCTCTTCTAGCATTTTAGAAAGCTCAGCAGCTTCTAAAACTGTTAATGTTGATAGTTCTTCTACAATTTTATCTAAATCAGCCATTTTAATCTCCTTTAAAAAATTTCGTTTTAATTGACTGTTTCATTTATGAAGAGCGGTTAAGCCCTCCGGTTCTCTTTTTTAACGATCAAAAACAAATGATCAATTATTCGCCTTTTGCAGCATAAGCACCGATCACACGAGCAACTTGCGTTGCAGGCGCAGCCGATAGTCTTGCGATACGGATAGCAGGTGTTTGGATCATACCAACCAACTTTCCGCGGAGCTCGTCTAGAGATGGCAATTTCGCCAAATCTTCAACGCGATCCTTATCAAGGACGTTTGTACCAAGTGCGCCACCAAGAATTTCAACTTTGTCATTCTCTTTAGCGAACTCGTAAACAATCTTTGCAGGCGCAACTGGAAACTCATCAGAGTAAGCAATTGCAGTAGGTCCTGTGAAAAGATCATCTAGTCCTTCATAATCAGTGCCTTTAAGGGCGAGTTTTGTCAGTCTGTTTTTGGTCACTTTAAACCCAGCACCAGCTTCACGAAGCTTCGCACGCAAATCAGTTGACTGCTCAACTGTCAAACCTTGACAATGAACAACAACAACAGATTCAGCCGCACCAAAAACTGCGTTCATATCTGAAACTAGATCTTTTTTCTGATTTCTATCCATGACTTTTTGTCCTTTCGATAGCATTCAGGTTTCATTTTACCAATCATCTAATAAATCAAATGATCAGCGACCAATAGACCTGCCCGGAACAATCAATATCAAAGAAACACTCTTTAATCTTTTTGCACCATGTCTGTACAGCAAATTAAGCGAAATCAAATTATCCCACTGCTGTAGTCTTGGACAGGTAACCGTCATATTTTATAAGAAAAACTCTAATACCTATAAAATAACGACGATATTCGTTTAAACCAATCGGCGAAAATTAAACAGCTACTTCTGACAATACATCAGAAATATCAAGCTTAATACCAGGGCCCATTGATGAGCTGATAACAGTCTTTTTCACAAAAGTACCCTTAACGCTCGCAGGCTTTGATTGGTTAATCTTGTTAAAGAAAGCAAGCATGTTTTCTTTAATGTCAGCTTCTGAGAATGATGCTTTTGCAACACCTGCATGGATGATACCCGCTTTTTCAACACGGTATTCCATAGCGCCACCTTTAGCATCTTTAACAGCTTGCTCAACATTCGGTGTAACCGTACCAAGTTTAGGGTTTGGCATCATACCTTTTGGACCCAAAACTTTACCCAACTGACCAACAACAGCCATCATGTCTGGGCTTGCGATAACACGGTCGAAATCCATCTCACCAGCTTTAATCTTATCTGCTAAATCCTCAGCACCAACAATATCAGCACCAGCAGCTTTCGCAGCTTCAGCCTTATCACCACGAGCAAAAACAGCAACGCGAACTTCTTTACCACTACCTTTTGGTAGAGTAACCATGCCGCGGATGTTTTGATCAGCTTGACGAGGATCAACATTTAATTGAATTGAAATATCGATTGTTTCATCGAATTTCGCAGTTGCATTGTCCTTAACAAGTTTAACAGCTTCATCAACTGAGTAATACTTTTCACGGTCAACTTGTGCAAATGCGTTCTTATATCTTTTACCTTTAAAAGCCATGATTAACCTCCAACAACTTCGATGCCCATTGAGCGAGCAGATCCTTCGATGATCTTCATAGCAGCGTCAATGTCATTCGCGTTTAAATCTTTCATTTTTGCTTCCGCAATTTCTTTTACTTGCTTTTTAGTAACAGAACCAACGATTTCTGTACCAACAGCGCCAGCACCCTTTTGTACCTTAGCAGCCTTTTTCAGGAAGTAAGATGCAGGTGGAGTTTTAATTTCAAATGTAAAACTCTTATCTGAGTAAATTGTAATGATTGTTGGAAGCGGTGTTCCCTTATCTTGATCTTCTGTTTTAGCGTTAAATGCCTTACAGAATTCCATGATGTTCAAACCAGCCTGACCAAGAGCAGGACCGATTGGAGGTGAAGGGTTTGCAGCACCAGCAGGTACTTGCAACTTTAAATAGCCTTCTACTTTTTTCTTTGCCATTTTAATACTCCTTATATCTTCAATAGCGTTTCATTTAAGGAAGTTTGTGGTACGGCCATCATATCAATGGTCTTATATATAAAAGCGTTTATGCTTAAATATGCGCATGACGCACCTTCCACAATTTGCTCATCTTTTAGATAAACTCGGGCTTTCAATAAACATATTTAAAGCGAATGTCCAGAAAAAAATGAAAACACCACCCCAAATTCGCCAATATAGAAATAATTATTGACATAATTTTTATTTATCGTAAATTTAAGGCCTTCTTATTAAATAAAGGGATAGTGAACTCATGCGCAAATTTTTCTTATATTCAACTCTCATCGGTGGCCCTATTATCGCCGCAATTTCTAGTGGCTCATACTTTTTACTTGTAAATAACAGCCCTCAGGAAGTCCCCGACTTATCAGACATGACGTTTGAACTAAGCGCTGAAGAGGATATCAATAACGATATTATTATCAATGAAAATGATCAATTTGACGTCTTAGTTCCTGAAACAGAGACCGATCAATCAACAATAGAATATGCACCAGAATTTTTACAACCCGCAATGCATACAGATTTGGCAAATTATGCACAGCTTCACGTTTGCAATGCTTCAAAAGAAAAATATGAGCTTTATTTACTTGCAGAGATTGAAATGATTAAAGCCACGCCAACTCAAGCGTATTTTGATCAACGATTAGACATTGATGGCGAGTTGATGGATATTCTTTTTGAAGAATTTGATAACTACACAGGCTCAACTATAAGCGGCAATAATCAAGAGGTTTTGGACTTCTTAAATGAAAATCTATCGCCCGCCTTCCCACTTCATGCCGAGCAATTTGATGCCTATGATATTAATTTTATATCAGCGCGCATTCAGCCTTCTTCAAGACCTCATGTTTTTGACTGCAAATAAAGATCAACGCCTAAGAACAATTATTATTTTTTTAATAGGCAAGAAATCTTATTAATTAAAATTATCTTGACTTTACGTAATTACATAATTATGAATAATTGTAATTACTAAAAATACGATATTTTTAAGAGAGAGATTTTAAAATGCCTATAGAAACACCTGCTCACATTGATTTTAAAGAACCAACCATCCAAGATTTAAACGACAATTTGGAAGAATATGGGCATGAGCTTCAGGCCGAATTTGAGATGACGCATCTTGATTATATCGCCGATAAATTAAGTGATCTTTTTGACCTCTCTGATGATGACTTCAAAATTACAGGCGATGAGCTTTTAAATGCTCTAAACCAAGATTTTACTACCCCAAACACAGAAAACATCGCCGCAAAAACATTTATTGAAAACATTAATGATCTGGACGGTTTTCAAGATTACCCCGACTATGAAACTTATTGGAAAGATCACTATAATTGGCTTTATAATGACGAATTTAATACCGATATACTTTCAGGGATTCAATCGGGAACTCTTCTAGTCGGACTTGTCGCAGCAATTGCTACAATACCTATAGCGTCTATAACTCCCCCAGCAATTGCGCTTCCGGTACTATTATCAGTTGTCTTTTCTGGCCCCATTCTTGGTGGTGTCATCGGGGCAAAAAACAAGAAAAAGAACAAAGCGGAAAGAGAAGCCCGAAAACAAAAAAGAATAGACGCTCTTCCACATGATTATCAAGAATACACCCAAGAGTGGAATGATAGCTTAAATGAAATGCTTGAAGAATTTGTATCTTCAAAAATTGACGATAATGATGATGCTGAGCCTCTCTTAAGCCTGAATAAGGATGAGTTTCCACGCCTAAAATTTGGTCATAAAAAGGCCAAGGCCCTAACATTTTAAACAATTGAAATTAATGGAATAATATTTGCCATGCCACTGACAACTTATACAGCCAAAAAATTTGATAATCTTCCAACATTATCTGATTTGGAGATTACCCTTAAAAATGTGATCCGCTTTGATGAAGACAAGCCACTAAAGGTTGATTTTACTGAAGCTCAATTGGATTACGTTGCGCATGAATTAAATAATTATTTCGAGCTTGATGAGGAAAGCGGTTTTACAAAAGATACCCTTATCTCAATGCTTTATTCTGAATTTAAATATGCCGATGATTTTTCTTATGCGATAGAAGCTCTTGATTTCTTAAATGAGTTTTCACCACCAAGAGAAGAAGATAAATTTAAAAATAGTTACATAAGAATCAATAAAGACACCAAATTTCACTTATTATCACCAATTGAGTATGCGATAAAAACACCTATTGTCACTGCGCCAATCTCTTTAGTTGCTGGTGGCATAACAGCTCTTACAACAGGCTCCAATCAAATTTCAATGATTGTTATGGGAGTAATAGCCTCCTCATTTGCGCTCCTAGGATTCCTAGCTGGCTTAGAAGGAATGAAAGCCGCAAAGAAGAAAAATAACAGCCTTCCCGCTATAGCGAATGATGCTTACAAAGAACATTTAAGTACAAAAGCTTGTCTTGTGCATGATTTTGCCAAGAAAAGTTTCAGCATCGAAAAAACAGGCGTTAATGAAAAACCAACTATTGAAGATATTCGTTTTCGCAAACTCCCAACATTGAAATCTTAAAAAAATAGAACCGTAAAGGAAACCAATCATGCCTAGAACAACTCAAAAATCACAGCCAGAAATTAATCTTGCCCTTTTGAAAACCCTATCTAAGTCCCAAGATTTGGGCTTAAAGCTAGAGTTTGAGCTTACGCATCTCGATTATATTGCGGATAAAGTCAGTGATTTCTGGGGGCTGGACACTGAAATCACTGGCCAAGACTTGTTAGAGACCATCTATTATGATTTTGCAGAGCTTAATATTGAAAATGCATTTGCAAAACAAACAATTGATATTGCGAACTCTGTTGCAACATTAGAAGACAAAGAAAGCTTTATTGAAAGAAGAAAAGAGGAAACAAATTGGGGTAAAGAAAATCCAGATCGATATTGTACTAGCTTCTTTATAGGATTTTGGGGGTTAGCTGGTTCTGCGTTAATGGGCTTTTTAACAACGCCATTACTTGGCATTGGAGCAGCAATCGTTGTTATTGGTTTGGCCGTTGGCATAGCTAAGCTTGAAGACGCATATGAAAAAGAGGATAAAGCAGAGAAACTGGATAAAATTTCAGAACAATTTGAAAGTTTTACAACAAAAACAAATGAGAAAATTAACACCCAATTAGATGAGCTTTTAACAGGCGAGCAAACTGGCATTCAAGGATTACAAATAAACCAATCTACGAATAGACCAGAATTTGGACGCCTGCCAACACTTCGTTCATAAATTNAGANAAAGGAAAACTAAGATGCCATTAGATANAAATANACCAGATCAAGACCCTAATTTTGCNTTAGAAAATGAGATCACNATTGANAGCCTNAATGAGGCAATGGATCGTTATAATTATAAATTATCAGCGANGTTTAACTTTGATCAGCTTAANTTTTTAGCAACNCAAATCAATGCCTATGCCAAAGATAATTTTAAAAACTGGGACGATAGACACAAAGTCACAGGACAAGACATTTTGGAAGTTATTTATGGCGAGCTTGTTTTTAAAGATCTTGGCTATAAAAGTGCCCTTGAAACAGTAAAAGTCCTTAACTCTGCATGGCAAATCTTTGGAAGAGAACAAAAAGAGTTTAACGATCTTGACTATTACACGGATGAAGCCTTTGAGAAAATCCGCGAGACAAGAAAAGATATAGCTAATAGTGTTGCTGGAAAGGCGACATTATTCAGTAGTTTTGGGGTGGGTGTTGGATTTCCTGCCTTCTTAGCTGTTACAAGCTTAGACAAAATAGCAAGTAAGCCAGAATTAATACCTGCTCTAATGGTATTTGGTTTCATGACCGCTTTAATAACAGGTGCTGTTGTTGGATTATCGAGCTTCTTATTGGTTGCAAAACCAATTGCATCCTTACAAAACAAACTTTCTAAAAAATCTGATCTTAAACAGGCTGAGGCAAGCGCAAAACAAACCTTGAGAGATCTAAAAGAAGATCAAAAGAGAGAACAAGCGACAAGACAAGCAAATTGGTATGAGGATTTCAATGATTTTGCAAAGGAAAATATCCGTCCGCAAACTGAAATCAGTGAATTGCCATCAATTCAAATGAAGCGTTTGCCAGCACCAAAATTATTTGGTTAAAACTTAGTTGACTTTACATAATTAAATGCCTATAATGTGCTCTAATAAAATTTTATTAAGGTTTTTTACGGAGCGCATTTATGCCAAGAAATTTTGGAACAGAGATCAATCATGACAACCGCGAGTTCTTTTCGTTAGAAGAATTCTTAATCTCGCAAGCAGATGAAAACTCTGGCTTAAGTATAGAGTTCAACCGCAACCAACTCGATAATGCGGCCGATTTCTTGAATGTCATTTTTGACTTAAAAGGGAATAATCAATTATCTGCTGATGATTTCTTTACCCTTATTCAAATGCATCTTCTTGAAGATCAAGATGGCTATGACATGGCGATCGACATGATTGAGCAACTTAACGTAGCCAAAGAAATCATGGACGATATGGAGCGCTTTAAAAGTGGTGAGATCGAAGATAAATTTGCTTCACAGCATCTAAAAACTATTCGAAAATCACGCCGCCATTTCATAGAAGATATTATTGAAGGCACCGCCAGAGCAGCATGCGTTTTAGGAACGGTCGCCCTATTTGCAACTGCAAAGTCACCAGCCTTTATCCTTATGGGTATGGCAGCGGGGATTGCTGGATTTTTAATTGTAGCGCCTGTCTTGGCAATTGTTGCAGGTAAAAATATTTCAAAATATTTCGATGAAAAGAAATGGGATAAAGACAGTGAAAAGGCTGAAAAACTTGCCCAAGATAATGTTCATGATTTTGCTTTAGAACAAAAAGAAAAAATTGCCTCTTGGGAAAAGAAATTTAAAAAATCATTGGAACAAAATCCAGCTGAAAATGCACCCTTCCCTGTACGTTTAAGAAAGAGAATACCAGCCATTCAATTTTAGTCTTTATATACAATTAGCAAAAGAATGCCAAAGGCGATTAAGTCTCGAATTTTATTGACATAAGAAAAAATTATGCTTATTACTTATGGTATTATTTATAATATTATAAAGAGAGAGCCCCATGCCTAGAATTCCTGAAAGCGTTGCAAACATTAAAAACTTATTTTTCAAAGAAAAAGACGCATCCGTTGATAGTCTAAATTTGCTTTTGAAGGCAGAAGGCTTTCAAGTTGGCGAAGAAACATTAAAAGCGCAATTCAACATCAAAATTCTTGATGATGTTGCCACAATTATTAACGACTACTACCTTGAGCAAGGCAAAATTTCGCAAGAGCAAGGCTTAACAGGACAAGATCTGTTAAACAGTATTTATCAATCAATTAAAAATTGTGATCCAAACACAGAGTTTTCTCAAGAAGAGCTCGAGTCAGCTGTATCAATGATTAATCATTTAAATGATTATGCAGCCATCCCAAGCAGAAAGCCAAATGAACTTGCCGATATAGATACCCTCATTCAAAACAGGCTAGTACATAAAAAATTTGATAGAAGTCTTGGCTATGATAAAAATTTAATACTTCCTCTTGCCTTTACTTTAGCAACCACAAGCTTTGTGGCTTGTGTATTAGGCCTAACTGGACTTGCAGAGACAGAAGCTCAGGCTACAGCATTTGTTGGCTTAACAATTTTTAGTCTGCCCGCTGGAATGGGCCTTGGAATTTTGGTTGGAGGCACCATAGCTGGTGCGCATAACAAACTTGCCCATGGTGCTGACAAAAAGAAAGCTAAAAAAGAAGTCATGGAAGAGGTTATTCCTGCATATGAGAAAAGATTAGCTGAATTTGAAACTCTGTACAATGAATGGAATGAGACTTTCAAAGAAAACTTACCTCAAATTACTGATGTAATTTCTGAAAAAGAAGCAGAATTCTTGGCATCAAATACAAAAGCTCGCATCAAACTTAAAGCAAGCTTTTAAAAGATAAAGGAAAAGATTATGCCCTTTGGTCTAGGTAAACAAAAAGAAATCACAATTGATGTTTTAAAAGACATGTCAAAAACTGTCTCGAAACTCTATGACAATGATGAGATTTCAGTAAAATTTAATATGAGCCATTTGGATATTGTTACAAATGAGATCAATAAATATCTCAAAGAAAATGGCCTGATTGAAGACGGTCAAGAGCTTACCTCAAAACAGCTTATTGAGGAATTATTCAATACCTTAAATAATGACTTCGCTCTAGAAAACGCAGCTAAGCTTATTAGTAAGATTAATGATCTTTCAACTTTAGATGATATTAAATATGACCATGAACATGCCGATTTATCAGATGATCAAGTTATAGATGTATTTTTTAAAGGAAAACAATCTGATCGATCTATTGGTATAGTAGCCCCTTTCATATTTCCAGGAATGATTATTGGCGGCACTGTAGGCGGAATAGTTGCGGGACAATCCGTTCTAGCTTTATCTGGCTCTCCTGACGCCGCATTTCTGACCGGTATGTTTGCTGGCATATTTAGCTTATTTGGCACTGTTATACTTGGCTTTGGACTTGCTGAATTTGCAAATAAAGTACTAAAACCCGCTGACATGAAAAGCGCTAAAAAACGCGCTTTGGAAGAGGTTATTGAACCACGCAATGAGAAGAATACGATGCGTGAAGAAGCAATTGATGAGTGGGCTTCCGGCTTAAGCACTGTTTTTGAAGAAACCTTAGCCAAAACGACTGAAGATGATGAATTTTTATATCAAGGTAAAAAAGAAATGCCTGCTGTTAAGGTTCGAATTGACAACACAAAAGCCTTTAAGGCAACTATTTAAATAAGGAAAAAACGATGCCATTTTCAAAAAGCGATACAGAAAAAAATTACTCTGTTCATCAACTAAAAACTTTGGTTGATACTCTTGCTCTGGATCTGAATGATGAAACAAAATTAAGAGTTCGTTTTAACGCTAGCCAACTTGATGCGTTTACCACACAAGTTAATGATTATTTTAGGGAAAATGGTGTTATTCAAGACGGTCAAGAGCTGTCATCACAAGAGTTATTAAACATGGTGTTCAATTCTATCCGCTCAGATGACATGAGTTTAGAAAACACAATTCAATTAATCGAAAAGATGAATGAATATGCAGATGCTGATAACACTGACTTTAAGGCATACCGAATTGACTTCTCACATAAAAGAACACGTTATGTTGAAGGCAACGGCTATGAAACCCTTTCTAAACAAGAGATTATCGGTCTTGAATTAGAAAGATTACAAAAAGAGCGCAAAGACGGTGCATGTCAGACTGGTTTAGAACTCGGCAGTTACGCCTTTATCCCGGGGGGAATAGCCACAGCTGCAGTCCTTGGCCACATTACAGGAGTGTTGGGTGTGGGTATCGTTGGTGGTGTCGCTGGTGGTGTCGCTACAATTGCTATCCTTGCTTTAGGATTTAAAAATTTAGCGAAGATTGGTAATTTCATTCAGAAAAATTCTGATCAGAAGAAATTGGCAAAAGTCATAAACGATCAAATTATTGCTCCAAGAGAGAAAAAAGCACAAGAGCGCGAAGAAGCTTTTGAAAAGTTCGAAGCAGGGCTAACAGAAATTTTTGATAGAACATTACGCGCACCAAATGAAGACGATTTAATTATGCTCGGCAAAAAAGGAACTATGCCTGCATTACAGCTTCGCTTTGAAAACACACGTGCTTACAAACAAATGATTTAAAATAAAAGAGAAAGAGGAGCGCTTAAAATGCCATTATCAAATTTATTAGGACTGAATAAAAAACAAAAAGATATTGCCCTTAACAAGTTAGCAAAGCTAATTGATCAAGATGAAATCATAATAGGTCAAGGCGAGGATCAAAGTCGTTTAAGTGTTTCATTCAACATGAAAAATTTGGATGATTTTGCATTAGAGATTTCTAATTTTTACAAAGATCAAGGCTTAATCGAAAATGACGAAGATGCGATTACTGGGCAAGAGCTCTTAAACATGATGTACCAAGCACTACGCTACGATGATCTTTCTAAAGAAAACGCCGTGAAGTTGATTGAAGGCCTAAATTTAAAAGAAGAGATAACTTCTAGTGCCCCAGAAAATCATCAAATTGATATCGCTGCTTTAAAAGAAGAGCAATTCAAAAAAAATCAAAAGGATAGTATTCAAAACACTGGCTCTTTAACGCTTTTTACTAGCCTAATGTTTTTTTCACTTCCTGGACTTGGTTTAATTATTATGAGCGATGATGCAACCTTAGGTTCTATTGGAGCTATATCACCAGCAATCGGAGTGATTTTCGCCGCTATCCTTAATCCTATCGTTGTAAAAACACGCAAAAGTATGAATAAAAACAAAGATATGATTGCAGCTGAAGAATATGTAACAGAGCACTATATCAAGCCAGCAGAAAAGAGAGCAGAGCGTCATGCAAAGCTAAAATCAGAGTGGCAAGAAACGGTTACTGACTTTATCAAAGACACAACAGCATTTGACACTGATTATACCGATGTTGAGGCAACGAGCCCTAAAAAACGCATTCAAATCAGAACCGATAATACATCTGCCTATAAACAAGTTATGGGTTAAAAATTTTACAAAAATCAAATAAGAAAAAGCGCCTCTTTAATTAGAAGCGCTTTTTTAAATTCTAAACTTTTAAATCAGATTAAGCTGATTTTTGGACTTGAGAATATTCAAGCTCAACTGGTGTTTCACGACCGAAGATCGAAACAGAAACTTTCAAGCGCTCGCGCTCTTCATCAACTTCTTCAACAACACCGTTAAATGAGTTAAATGGACCATCACAAACTTTAACCTGCTCACCAATCTCAAATGTAATAGTCGAGCGAGGCTTCTCGATCCCCTCTTGAATTTGAGAAATCATGCGCTTTGCTTCTGAATTACTCATTGGAACAGGACGATTATCAACGCCCAAGAAACCAGTAACACGGTTAATATCTTTAACCAAGTGCCATGTTTCATCATTCATTTCCATTTTAACCATGACATAGCCAGGGAAGAATTTTTTATCAGTGTTTACTTTTTGACCACGGCGAAGCTCAACAACCTCTTCAGATGGAACAAGAACGTCTTCAAACATTTCTTCCATCCCTTTAACAGCAGCCTTGCTTTTAATCTCTTCAGCAACCTTGCTTTCAAAGCCTGAATATACGTGAACTACATACCAACGTTTAGCCATTTTACTTAAATCCTTTTAATCAAATTCTTTAAAATTAAATTTATGCCCCAACACCCAAAATCCATTGAACAACAACAGAAATAATCTGATCAGCCGCAAATAAGAAAAGCGCTGTTAGAGAAACAAAAATAAACACCATGATTGTCGACATGATTGTTTCTTTTCTGCTTGGCCAAGTAACCTTCGCCATTTCAGATTTTACTTCTTTGTAATATTTAACTGCGTTCAATGCCATTGTTATACCTTATATTTTTTATTGTCTTACATGGCAGGAGTGATAGGACTCGAACCTACAACCTACGGTTTTGGAGACCGTCGCTCTACCAATTGAGCTACACTCCTATGTTCCTTGTAACATAGCCCCTTTCAACAATTCTTTTAGCTAGTCTTTTTTTAGTTCCTCAACCGAGAACGATGCTAAAATTTAAATTGTCATGGGAATATCTCTTTATAGTCAATATAAAGAGAAAAAACTAGGATTTTTTTATTTTTTTTTGAAACGCTTAAACAGTCCGTAAAGCAAAGGGAATTAAGGCTATTTATTGGCTAGATTTTTTACATTTTCTGAAAAATCTTTAATCGCGTTCTGACGCTCAATATTTGCTTTTGTTAAAAGCTGTCTCGAGTCATTTAAAAATTGTGCAATCTTCTCACTCTCCGCAATCAAATCTTTGATCTCATACACATTTGATGTGACCTCGCCCACAGAAAACGTAATCTGATCAATGTGATTAGAAACTTCAACCAAATCGCCTTTATACTCACTATCTTGAGGCTGTTCAGCAACGCTCGTATTTGATTTTCTCAACGTATCAATGCCTTTTAATGATTTATCAACAACTACTTTTAAGCGATCAATATTCGACTTAATATCATCCGTTGCTTTGGTGGTTTGCCCAGATAGGTTTTTAACCTCACCCGCTACAACTGCAAAGCCTTTTCCTGCGTCACCCGCCCTTGCGGCTTCAATCGTTGCATTAAGCGCTAACAGGTTGGTTTTTTCCGAGATTGCTTGAATAAGATCAGAGACCGTCATGATATTTTCACAAACTTCATTCAAATCTTTAATTTCAGAAGATAGATCATTTAAAACATTACCCTGTTGTGCAACATTATCCCTTGCCACTTTTTCTTTTGCAGGCTCAAACGCCAAACTAATTTTTTGAATATCATTGGCAATTTCTTGGATTGTATCAAGGGTGGATTGTGCAGAATCGACAACCTTATCCACTGTTGAGCCCGATTTCTTACTGGCCTCAGATAGCTCAATCGACATATCAGTAAAGCTTTCAGCCGCATGGGCAAGCTCATAAAAATTTTCATCCAGTTTTGTTTCAAAATTTGAGATCAATGTTTGGATTTCATCCAATATTTCTTGTGAATTATCAACTACAACTTCTTCAACAACAACTTCCTCAACCTTTGGCACAGGTCTTTGGATAAACTCTTCAACCACATGTAAACGATCAAGCAAATCCAAACGGTTGCTTTCATCAATTTCTAATTTACCCTCGATTGATCTGACTACATCATCAATTTTATTCTCATAAATATGCCTTTTCAAAAGCGATAAAATGAGAAATAAGACAAGCGTGCTTAGGAAAAAGTCTGGAAATTCAATATCTTTAATCCCAAAGTCAATTTTGAAGATATAGGCATTTGCCACAATTAAGATAAGTAATGCAACAAGTAACTTTTGTAAAAAAGAGATGACTTTCATCATTTGAATTTTTCCCTAAATTTAATAAAATTTGTCTCAAGAATTTTGACCAAGATCAATTCATAATACCAAAAACAAATTAAAATTCTATTCTATAAATACAGTTATGAAATCACTTGACCCAACTATTTAAAGAATTTAACGTATTCATATACAAAAATGCTAAATATTAAGAGATTTTGAGTTCATCGCTTTGACACTCTAATCAACTTTTTTTTAAACAGGGAAAAACGCCATGCAGTCAGTAAAAAAAGATACCTCTTCACACTCAAATTTATTACAAGAAATCCCAACTTTTGATGTCTCGCTTTTTGAGCAAGATAAAGAAGCTTTTTCAAAAGCAATTGGTGACGGCATTCAAGATTTCGGTTTTTGTGGGCTAAAGAACCACGGCATTCCAGATGCGCTTATTGAAAAGGCCTTCCATGTCATGGAGGCCTTTTTTGCTTTGGATGAGGAAACAAAAAAGAAATATTTTGAAAAAAGTGCCAAAGGACAAAGAGGCTACACGCCTTTTAAACAAGAGCGTGCAAAATCATCTGAACAAGCTGATTTAAAAGAGTTTTGGCATGTTGGTCGCGAGAATGCAAAGAATCCAAAAATCATGGATAATGTTTGGCCAACAGAGATCGCTGAGTTTAAACCGATCATGTTAGAGTTTTACAATGCCCTTGATAATCTGGCTGAAAAAATCTTAAGCGCAATCGCCTATTATTTAGAGGTTGGTTTTGATTTCTTTGATGGCAAAACTGGCGATGATGATTCAATTTTACGGGCGCTTCACTACCCTGCACAGCAAGGCGATGATTTGGGCGGTGCTATTCGTGCTGGTGCGCATGAAGATATCAATTTAATCACATTGCTTGTCGGTTCAAATGAGCCAGGCTTAGAAATTTTGGATAATCGTGGTCGCTGGATCCCTGTGACAACTATTGAGGGGACTATCGTATGTAATATTGGCGATATGTTGCAACGTTTTACAAATGATGTATTCCCATCAAAGACCCACCGCGTTGTCAATCCGGATGAAACACGCTCAACCCATGCGCGCTATTCAGTACCATTTTTCAAGCATTTAAATCCTGATTGTATGATTGAAACGATCCCGAGTTGCATCACAGATGAGCGTCCAAATAAATATCAGCCGATTACAGCGTATCAATATCTGATCCAGCGCTTAATTGAGATTGATTTGATCCCACAAGAAGCTGTTTTGGATTTTGATTTACCTCTTCATGCTTTGGAAGAGATGAAAGAAAACTTCATTGAATCTAAAAAGGACATTCATCCAAATTTAGAAAAAGCCATCTCAAGCTTAAAATAATAAGGAATTTATCCCATGCAAAAGATGAATAAATTAACAGCCAATGATCTAAATTTTCTAAACACACCGTCATTATCAAGTGACGTTTTAGAAATGGATCGCAAACTTAAAGACAGCCTGACAAAGGCCGAACAACAATCTGAAATCCCTGTTTTAGATATCTCTTTATATGAAGAAAATCCTGAAGCTTGGTCTTTATGTTTTGTGCACCGCTTAGCCAAATATGGTTTTGCGTTGTTTAAAAATCATGGGCTTGATACCGATCAGATTGAGGATGTTTATAACGAAGTTCGCACCCTCTTTAATCGTGACCCGAAAGAGCTAGAAGCCTATAGCGTGCACGCAAACGGAAAACGTGGCATTAGTGTTTTTGGAAGAGAGCGTCATTATTCATCTGATAACACAAATCCAGATATGAAAGAATATTTTCAGTTTGGCCCAGAAAACATTCCTCATGATGTGATGGATAAATTAGGTATTGCTGCCAATCTTTGGCCAAAAGAACAGCCAAGCTTTAAGGCCGCCCTTTTGAATTTAAGCCAAGGTGTTGACCGTGTTCAAACCATTATTCTAAGTGCAATTGGTCATGTTTTTGAAGGCAATGGGCAAGAGTTTGTTGAAAACTTTAAATATGGTGAAACGTTATGGCGCACCATTCACTACCCTGCGCTTGATAGCGTAGAAGATACAGGGGGCGAGCGCTCTGCCTCTCATACCGATGGTGGATTTTGTACGCTTTTATTATCTTCTAATGAAAAAGGCTTGGTCGTCCAACCTGATAAAGAAAAGCCAGAGACTTGGATCAGACCAGAGACAGGCTCACAATATATGGTTATGAATGTTGGGCGTATTTTGGATCGCATGACAAAGGGGTTCTTGCCTGCAACATGGCATAAGGTTGAAAAGCCAGAAGATAACGGCGTTGCCCGTGTATCAATCCCCCGTTTTATTTGGCCAAATAATGATTTTTCATTATATGAGTTTGATTGTCCAGCCCCGCTTGCTTCAAACAAGGGGCGTGATGATTTAACAAATTCACTGGTTCAAAAGCACCCCGTTGGTCAAGATATCAAAACGTTTCGGGAGACAACCTTAAGCCAATATAAAGATGCCAAAGAGCATGAGGCGAATTTAAAGAAAATTGGCTAAATAACTTTTAAGCCTTAAAGGCTAATTGCTTTGTGTTTACGTGCAACTTTTTACTGGCAAAGCTATCCATCATTTTAATCAGAAAATGATCCGCCACTGGATATAAAAGTGGGCGCATCGATATTTGATGCCCTTTATATTTTGAGAATGTACCGATTAATTGATACCCGATATCATCTTGGCTAAGCTCCTTATTATAGCCATCAAAATCCTGTGACTTTTTCTTTGTCCAGAGCGATGATTTTACACGGATTTGTTTTTTAAAAGCATGACGACAAGCGGTTAAACTATCAAAGCTTTGCCAATTACCGATCATAAAACGATATGCGCCATAAAAATCACTTTCTATTGGCATAAGGTTGATATAACGCTCTGTTGTCGTCTCGTGAAGCCTGTTAGAGGTTTGTGGCTGTATCGTCTCAAATAAAAAGACAGGCTTATCATAAATATCTTGGAGTTGGTCAATCTCTTGATTTAAAAATTCCAAGCCTGTTTGCACCAAAACCAGCCCCGATCTTAGAAAGCCACTAACACCAGATCGTGGCATACAAACCCTGTGGCCTTCGACCAAAGGCTTTATGGCTGGCATTGAAACCCAGCTACAGTTTTGCGAATAAAAAGACTTAGTTTCCAAAAGACTTAAACCAAAAATGAGTTTTATGAATCATTGATAGTAAAAGCCTATGTGATTTGCCCAAAGCTTGTAAAGGGGCATAAAAAAAGAGCCTTTATCAAAAGGCTCAAATTTAAAATCTTATAATTTGTTTTTTAGTAAAAGCGGTGTTTTTCGTTTATTGCCGTATAAACCAACCAACGCATTTTGAATATCAACGACTGATTTATCAACGATCAGCAAGTCAGTATCAAAAACTTTAATTTCTAAAAGCTGTTTCTTTTTAACGATATCCTTTGCATCTTCCCCCGTAAAAGCAAGCACAGCCCTTGGCATTTGAAGATTTTCAATATCTGCAAAAATTAAATTTTCGCGTGAACCATCTGAATTAATCAGTGTGAACCCAATATGGCCTGCATCACGGACACGGACAAAATCCCCATCTTCAGTGACCAGATCAATAATCAAGTTTAATGTTGGGCCTTCGCCACCGCCAGCCTCAGCCGTTGTTTTAATTTTTAGATTTTTTAAATAAACCGTATCCATCAATGCACGGTCAATTGTATCCTTGAAGTTTGTACTCATAGTGCCTCCGTCTTTCCTGCTAATAGACATAACTTTTGTTTTTAGGTAATAAAGTTATGATAAAGAAAGACGATATGCAAATAGTTTTATAAAAATTTTTATTAAAGAAAGTGCCTTAATTTATACGCGGATCATTATTACGTTTGCGAATGCGTTTAATTTGAAAAGTCAGCTTTGTTAAGAGAGACTCTCTGTGCAATAAAATTTGCGGCTTATTCGAACTCATGCGTTCTCTCATCCTTTTATGGGAGATATTTTCAATAGTTTTTACATTATGCTCGGCGATGAATTGATCGATCTGATCTTTTGAATATTTTGCCGCAGCACTCAAATCCGTATCATCGGAATTCAAAATTTGATTCATATCAATTACACCTAACGTTAAATATAATAATTTCTTGTTTGAAACATGCTCTTTTATCAATTAAAACATATAGTCTAAGGAAAACAAGAAGAGAAAGTTTTTTCTTTATAAAATTTTAATAATAAGAATAAGTGAAAGTTAGTTCGTCGTGGCAAAGACTATTAAAATCGGAACCAGAACATCTGCCCTTGCTATGGCTCAGACACGCGAAGTCGCAAGCCTATTAAAAAGCAAAAATCCGACCCTAAATATCGAAATTGTTGGTGTTAAAAACGTAACGGGTGATGTCGATAAAAAAACACCTCTTCAAGCGCTGGGAACTATTGGTGTTTTCACAAAAGAAATTGATGAAATGGTTTTAAATGGCGATGTTGATATCGCTGTTCACAGCCTTAAAGATATCGGAACACAGCGCCCTGGAACTTTACAAACAATCGCAATCCCTGAACGTGTTCAACCCCATGACTGTATTTTATTTAATGATGATATTTTAGACAAAATTAAGCATGATGAAGAAATTATTATCGGTGCTTCTTCGCCACGTCGTATTGAACTTGTCCCTCCATTTTTGGAAAAAGCGTTGCCACAATTAGGTACTAAAAAACCAAAAATCAAGGTCGTTCCAATCCGCGGTAATGTACCAAGCCGAATTGAAAAGCTAAAAGGACAAAGAGAGTTAAACGTTACCGATGTTGATCATTTAGATGGTATTTGCATCGCTTTTGCTGGCGTATCCCGTCTGTTTAACGATGAAAACTCTAGAGATGAGATGCAAACCCTTTTAAAAGGTTTGCGCTGGATGATCCTTCCTTTAAGTCAATGCCCAGGGGCTCCTGGCCAAGGGGCTTTAGCAATTGAAGCATTAGAGGGGCGTGATGATTTAAGAGATCTGCTGTTAAGTATTAATAAGCGTGCTGTTCAAAAAGATGTGCTTTTAGAGCGCAATATTTTGATCGAGCATGGCGGCGGCTGTCATCAGGCCTTTGGCGTTACAGCCATTAAAATGGGGATTACAGATGATCGCTTACTCGTGATTAAAGGCAAAGATAAGCAAGGCAATGATATTTCTGAAAATCGCTGGCTTAGCCATTGTGAAGGCATTTCATTAGATAAACTTTGGAATGGTCATGATTGGCGCAATGATTTATTTGAAACCGATTATATCGAACACCCACCAATTAAGGGCGATGCCGTTTTTGTCTCTAACGCGCGCGCGCTGGATGACGGCAATACAAACCTTGATGACCATCAACGCATTTGGACAGCTGGTGTGAAAAGCTGGTACAAGCTCGCTGCAAAAGGCTACTGGGTTGAGGGCTGCGCAGATAGTATGGGCTATGACCTACTAATCAGAACTCTATTAAATGAGCCTGTTTTAGGGCTTCCCACATGTGATGCTTGGAATGTTTTAACCCACGCGGATGCTTGTGAACATTGGGAACACACAAATAACAATGTTATCTCGACCTATAAATTACAAGAAAAAGACTGCCAAAAAGCAATTGATAGCTTGAAACAAGCTGAAAATATTTTCTGGTCTTCTTATTCCCAATATCAGGCCTTAAAAGAATTTGCACCGGCAAACGCAACGCATATTTGTGGGCCGGGGAAAACAGCAGAGCTTCTCCGCAAAGAGGGCTTGAAAAATCTTGTCATCACACCATCTTTAGAGATGTTAAAAGAAATTAGTAAATAGCGCCCATGACCAATAAATTTAAAAAAGCTCTGACCCTTCAAAATGATGGCACACCGCCCATCTGGCTTATGCGTCAGGCGGGTCGCTACCACTCCCATTATCAAAATTTAAGACAAAAGCATGGTTTTTTAGAGCTTTGCAGACAGCCCGATCTTGCATGCGAAGTCACATTAGGACCTATCCAAGATTTTGATTTTGATGCCGCTATTTTGTTCTCGGATATTCTATTCCCAATTGAACTGATGGGCCCTGCGCTTGATTTTAATCCAGGGCCTATTTTTGACTATTATTTAAAAGATGTAAGCGACTTATCCCGTTTCCAATCTAACCCAAGCCGCATTCAAGAACTCGCCTATCAAGCAGAAGCCTTGCATAAAATTCGCTTTGCACTGGGCCCAAACAAAGGTCTTATTGGGTTTGTTGGTGGTCTTTTAACGCTTTATATTTTTGCCGTGGAAGGCACCCATAAAAAAGGCCTTGATAATGCATTGGCTGGTCTCAAAGATGGTCGCTTTGAAGAATTTATGGAACGCATGATCCCAATGCTCGCTGAAAATATGGTCCTTCAAGCGCGCGCCAAGCCAGATTGCTTAGCCGTTTTAGACAGTGCAGCGGGTGCCTTTACAAATGATAATGAGGGTTTCTTCCAAGAAGTTTATCGCCCATATGTTGATAAATTAATCGCGCTCTTCAGGGAAAAGTGCCCTGATACAAAACTATTATATTATGCGAAAAATATTACGCTTGCTGATTGGAAAAGCCTATCTGATTTAGATGTTCAGGCCTTTGGCATTGATCACTCACATCATTTGCCAGACCTCTTTGATCTTTATGGAGAAACCCATGCATTGCAAGGCAATTTACCGCCAGAGACTATGTCTATGGATGAAGATATGGCAGCAAAAGAAATTACAAAATTTTTAAATATGATGAAAGAAATCCCTATGCATCAACGTAAGGGCTGGATTTGTGGGTTGGGTCACGGTATCCTACCAACAGCAAAAGAAAACAATGTTAGACAATTTATTAATCAATTAAGATCAACTTTTAGTGAGGACATACTTGAAAATGAAAAGAAGGCCTGTGCTCTATAGTTTCCTTATAATCTTTGTTTTAGTGGCTGGTTATATCGGCTATTCTATTTACAAGAACAGAACGATGCCAAGTAATATCGGTATCGAAGATAGCACACAACGCTTATACGCTTGCTCTAGCTCGCCAAATTGTGTTGATAGTCAAAATACAGGCTACGCAGAATTTGAGCCAATTAAAGTGCCTGGCAATGTTAGTGCAACACAAGCTTTAGATATTATTGAGCGCGTTTTAGGGGAACAAGAAGAATATGCGATTAAAAAAATCTCAAGCTATGGTCCCTATGCACATTATGTCTCTGAGACTAGACGCCTTGGTTTTAAAGATGATTTAGAGTTCTTATTTATCGTTGATACAACATTTACTGGGCGCAGTGTTATTAATACTAAAGATCCTGAAGCTGATCTTGCGAGGCATGAAAACCAAATCGAATTCAGATCAGCCTCTCGCGTTGGTTACAGTGATATGGGCGTTAATAAGCAAAGAATGGAATATCTTGTTCCCCTTATTAAACAAGCCTTTGAAAATTTTAGTGAATAAATAAAAAAACGGAGCCAAATGGCTCCGTTTTTATTTTTAATATCCTTTAAGTTTTTTAACGCTGTCTAAATCAAGACCTTTAACCTTATAATAGCGTTGATGATATTCCTCAGCGCGGTAGAACTCAACCGCAGGGTTTAGTTCTGTAACAAGTGGATCATCATATTTACCAGAGGCTTCAATTTCCTTAATTTTAGCTTCTGCTAAACTCTTTTGCTCATCATCATGATAGAAAATTGCACCACGATATTGTGGGCCGATGTCTGGGCCTTGGCGGTTTAATTGTGTCGGATCATGACTATCAAAGAAATAGGTTAGCATTTTATTATAATCTGTTTTTTCAGGATCATAAATCACTTGCAGACCTTCTGCATGACCTGTCTTTTTAGCCCCAACTTGTTCATAAGTTGGATTTTCAACATGCCCGCCAGTATAGCCAACTTGTGTTGCAATAACGCCTTCTTCTTCTAGGAAAAAGCTTTCTGTGCACCAAAAACACCCACCTGCAAAGGTAGCAACTTTCAGCTCACCAGCATCAACACGTTCCATCAGCTCTTGAAATTCCTGCTTTGTGGTTGGGGCAATCGCATCTTCTGCAGACACAATTTTACAAAATCCTGACATAATAAAAGCTCCTATAAATAAAAATGTTAAACTCTTTAATACTATAAGTTGTATTTTTTGCATATCAAGCACCAAACTATTCATGATCATCGCCCCCTATCTTCAAAACGTCTTCTGCTGGAATAAATTTTAAGGCAGCTGAATTTAAACAATAGCGCAGACCTGTTGGTGCTGGCCCATCATCAAAAACATGCCCTTGGTGGGCGCCGCATCTGGCACAATGAACTTCCGTTCTCTTCATGAAAAATCGGCTGTCATCTCTTGTCCCAACATGGCGCTCGTCAATCGGCTCCCAAAAACTTGGCCAGCCAGTGCCTGATTTAAACTTTGTTTGTGATGAATAAGCGGGCAAGCCACACGCCGCACAAACATAAACACCTTCTTGTTTGTTGTCCCAATATTCGCCTGTAAAGGCACGCTCAGTGTCTTCCTCAAACATAACCTCATATTGTTGCTCGCTTAACTCTTTGCGCCATTCGCTTTCTGATTTTTCAATTTTTTGAATGGGATAAGAAATCTTATTAAGGGCATCCATGGTGCTATACGCCTTTCCAGTTGAGATGAATGAAGTGGCTATCAAGATTAGTGATAGCGATAAAACCTTTTTAAAAAACATATTTTAAAACCTTTTCGAAACTGTGTCTTACTTACATAAACTAGTTCGAAAAGCGCAGATATAAAGTTACAAGATAAAAAAAGCGGTCTCTACAAAGAGACCGCAAGAAGAAGAGAGAGAGAAAATAAACTAAAAACTAATTTAGTTTAAGTAAGCATCTTTCGACGCTCAATTTAAATTATACGCTCAACATGTTAAGAAGTAATTAACGGCCTGAAAGTCTTATATTTTAAAGGGATTTAGCCATAGACATTCATGATATAGCCAAGAATAACGATCTGAGGAACCGTGATGAGGGGCAAGAAGAACGCAATTTTCCAACTTTTTGTGCCCTCTTTAACCGCCATAATCTCTGTATAGTCAGTCGAGACCCCAGCCATTAAGAAAGTAAAGGCATTCCCCGGCGCTTTAGCACGGCTCATTAAATCTGCTGCAATTGGAGCCAAGCCTTCTGAACAGACTTCAATAACCGTTGCCACGATTAGGGTTAACCCTAGCCCCGCCAAGGTTGGTGCAAAGAATGTTTCAAAGGTAGAAACATCAACAAAAGCGCGAACAAGACCAATAATGATAATCCCTAAAAACATCCAGCGGATAATCATACGGCTTTCGTGAAGCGCTGATTTAAAGCTTTTGGCAAAAGATTGTTTTGACCAGTTAATATCAGCCCAAATCTCTTTAAAGCTTGAGATATGCTCTTTATCAAATTGATTGGGATTGCTTTTCAATGTGCCTTTTTTGACCAGAGCCTCAAAAATAAAGCCTGAAATAATAGCAATCACAAAGGACAATGCGATAAAGACTAACGTCCACCAAACCCCGATTAATGCGAATAAAATAATGGTAAGAGAGATTGAATTCCAAGGGCTTGCGATCAAAAACGCCATAACTTGGCCAATTGAAGCCCCCCGCTCATAAAGCTTCATCGCCACTAACAATATCCCATGTGAACAAAGATCAAAGGCAATGCCAGCAAATGCCGCTTGTAAAATACCTTTGCCCGTTCCTGGTCGACCGATTAGCTTGATCGCTAAATCTTTTGGTACGAAATCAAGTAAGCCAACAAAGAAGACCCCTAATACAATCCCCCACCAAACAAGGCGTAGAAATTCATCAATAGTTTTTGAAAAAGTCGAGATATACTCACTCTCAAATAAATTGAGGTCTAAATTATAATTCAGAAAACCAAATGCTACGAGAATAAGCCCACCCCAAAATAGCCAATCAAGGGATCTAATCCCTGATTTATGATTATGATTATCGCTTGGGCAACATGATGTATGTTCTTGTGTCATAAATAATAACTTTAATTCTTTTCAATGTTTTTCAATAGCAGTAGAATAATGCGTAAATATAAGCATAGCAAGATTCTCTAAATGATGCCCGATTTAAAAGGCATGGTGGGTCTTGTCAGAAAAATAAATATAAAAAACAGTATAAAGGCAGCATCGATTTAAAATGACAAACCAATCCTGCAATCACATTCTTCTTGTTGAACCAGATGGGTTTCATTCAAACCCACAAACAATGGAAACAAACACATATCAGTCCGAAAACCCTGATGATTTAAATCCCATTCGTAAAGCAGCCCTTGAAGAGCATATTGAATTTCGCAATAAAATCTTATCCGCTGGCATCTCTGTAACCATTGCTAAAGGCTCGCCCGACACACCAGATGATATTTTTGCGGGCAATTGTTACTCAACCCACCAAGACGGTACAGCCTTTATCTATTCCATGATGGCACCAAACAGACGTCTGGAGAAAAAGCCACATTTAACAGGCCTTATCGGCAGCATGTATGAAAATGTCGTTGATCTCTCTGAATATGAAGATAAGGGTATCTTTTTAGAAGGCACATCAAGCATGATCATGGATCGTGTTAATAAGGTGCTTTACTCAAGCTTATCGGCTAGAACCAATGAAGATATGGTCAAAAAATGGGCGGATCAAATGGGGTATGAGCCTGTGATTTTTCACTCAACCAATCACCTTGGCAAATCTGTATATCACACTGACCTAATCATCTATATCGGTACAGATGTGGCGGGTGTCGTCTCTGGCTGTATTGATGATGAATTTGTTAAACCTGTTTTGAATAAGTTAGAAAAAACGCATGACGTTGTTCAATTTTCAAAAGATCAACTCATTCAAATGGTTGGAAATTCATTAGAGGTTCGCAACATGCATGATGAAAAATGCCTGATCATGTCCGATACAGCGTTCGAGGCGTTAAATGATAAACAATTATCAACCTTACAAAAATATTTTGATGATCGCATCATTCACACAAACATGAAAACCATTGAAAAATACGGTGGTGGCTCTGCCAGATGCCAAATTTTGGAATTATTTTAAATTAATAAAAATGAAAAAAATGACGAGTAGGAGTTAGCAGTTATGAAAGTCGGGATCCCTAAAGAAATTAAAAACCATGAATACCGTGTTGGGCTTGCCCCTGCTGGTGTTCGCGAGTTGGTCGCCAATGGACATGAAGTCTTTGTTGAGACCATGGCAGGTCACGGCATTGGTATGTCTGATGAAAAATATTCCCAAGCTGGTGCAACAATTTTAAAAACGGCTGAAGAAATTTTTGAAACAGCCGAGATGATCGTAAAGGTCAAAGAACCTCAGGAAGTTGAATGTAAAAGACTGCGCGAGGGACAAATCCTCTTTACCTATCTACATCTTGCGCCAGATCCAAAACAAACAGAGCTTTTGGTAAAATCTGGTGCGGTTGCAATTGCCTATGAAACCGTAACTGATGAGCGTGGTGGCCTTCCCCTTCTCGCACCGATGAGTGAGATTGCAGGGCGTATGTCTATCCAGGCCGGTGCCCATTGTTTAGAAAAAGCAACTGGTGGGCGCGGTGTTCTTTTATCAGGAGTGCCAGGTGTTACCCCTGGGAAAGTAACAATTATCGGAGGCGGTGTCTCTGGTATGAATGCCGCTCAAATGGCAATTGGCATGGGGGCAGATGTAACCGTGTTAGAGCGTTCAATCCCACGTATGAGAGAACTGGATGCGATTTTCAATGGCCGCGTTAAAACCCGATATTCAAATGTTGATAACATTGAAAATGAGATTATTCATGCTGATCTTGTGATCGGTGCCGTTTTGGTACCAGGTGCAGCAGCACCAAAGCTCATCGCAAAAGATACGCTCGCCCGCATGAAGCATGGCAGTGTGATCGTTGATATCGCAATTGACCAAGGGGGCTGTACTGAGACAAGTAAGCCAACCACACACCAAGAGCCAACATTTGTCGTTAATAATGTTGTTCATTATTGTGTTGCTAATATGCCAGGCGCTGTGGCTCGAACAAGTACCTTAGCGCTTAACAATGCGACCTTGCCGTTCGTCTTAAAATTGGCTGGACTTGGCTGGAAAGAAGCACTAAAACAAGATGTGCATTTAAAAGAAGGCTTGAATGTTTGTTTAGGTGATGTAACTTACAAGGCAGTGGCCGAAACATTGGGCTATGACTATGTTGAGCCTGATAAACATTTAAATGCTTAAGCGTTAAAATTAGAGTTTTATAAGAAGTATAAATGACATCAAATCGATTAAAAGTTGCGGTTATTTTTGGCGGACGCTCACCAGAACATGATGTGAGCATCGTCTCTGGCTTGCAGGTTCTAAATGCCATTGATCAAGNTTTATATGATGCCTACCCTCTNTATATTCACAGCACTGGACGTTGGTTTGCNGGCCATGGTTTAAGGTCTAAACAAAACTATCCCATNAATCCNAACAANCTNAGNGCTGATATTTTTGAGGTTTTCTTTAANATCCCTACNTCAACNACAAGAGGTAAGGCTGTTTTTGAGCCAATGGGATCAAACGCCCCGAAAGCCTCACAAATCTATGATCTTGTATTCCCCGTTTTACATGGAACCAACGGCGAAGATGGTGCTATCCAAGGGGTCATGGAATTGGCAAATATCCCCTATACAGGCATGCGCCAAACCGCCTCGACAATCGTCATGGATAAGGTGTTGGCAAAACGTTTTTTTGAACGACTTCAAATCCCCGTTTTACCATGTGTAAGATTAAAGCGCCCAAAACATATAGAAGATAGCCCTTATTTGGATGTCTCGAACATTACAAAAGATTTGAACATTACCTATCCCGTTTGTGCAAAACCAAACCATTTAGGAAGCTCGATTGGTGTGCATCTTTGTAAAAATGAAGAAGATTTACAAGTCGCAATTCTTGATATTTTCAAAAAAGATACTGACATTATCATTGAGCCATTTATCCCGAATTTGGTTGAATATAATGTTGCAACAAGGCGCTTGGAAGATGGCTCAATTGTCCTATCAGCGATTGAAAAGCCAACCGCGAATAGTGATATCGAAGATGGCAAGGTTTTAGATTTTAAGGATAAATATAAAAGCGGATCAAACAGCTCAAAACTTTCTGTCCAAAGCACAGACGGCATGGTCTCCGCCAAAAGGACATTAAACCCCACCGATTTAAGCCTTGAGAATAAAAACCTTATTTTAGAAGCAGCTGCTTTGGCTTTTGAACAAATGGGCGGGACTGGCGCCCCTCGTTTTGATTTTTACGGCAATAAAGAAACAGGCGAGATTTGGCTTAATGAGATTAATCCAATGCCTGGATCATATGGTTATTTTCTTTGGGAAAAAGCCCCCGAATTGCCTATTTTCTTTACTGATTTTACAACCGCTTTGATTAAAGAGGCGTTGGATATTCATTCAGAAAAATCAGAATTAAGCTCTGCGGCTAATGAAGCTGGTGCATCTCTATTTTAAAATCGGATTAAAGATTAATCTTACTTTCATATAAATCTGGCAAGTCATTGGCGTAAAGGATAACGTCATTGTCATTTGCAATCTCATTCAAATGCGCCTTTGCATCGACAAAACGCTCAAAAACCTCATATGGTTTATCAAGGCTTTCTAATGTTCTTGTAAAGCTTTCAATGCGCTCTTGACCGATTACTAAAATCTCATCGACTTTTTCAGCCGCTTGTTTGGCGATTTTTTCATGCTTTTCATCATGTAAATTGCCAAGCTCAACCATGCCAGGTGTAACTAAAATTGCACGACCACCTTTATCTTTTTTCAAAACCTCTGCAACCTCAAGAGCCGAGCTAAACCCTTCTGGATTTGCATTATAGGCATCATCAATAATATCGGCCTTATCGCTTTCGCGCTTAACCTCTAAGCGGTGTTTGATCTGCGGTGTCGTTTTTAAGGCCGCCTTAATCGTTGCCACTGGAATGCCAAGACTATGCGCCATGGCAAAACAAACAATAATATTATTCACATGATGCATGCCGTATAGCGGAACGATCAAGTCGATTTCTTGACCATAAAACTCTAGGCTGATTTTAAGACCGTCAGCTGTTTGTTCTTTTTCCTTGATAAAGAAGTCGGCCACATCTTGAAACTCAATATTGCTTGCCACTTTAATCAAATTCTCGCCGTAAGAACGGGTATATTTTTCAACAAATCTTGGTTCAACCTGATCCAGATTCACAACAAACAAGCCCTTTTCTTCTGATACGGCTTTAAACAATTCGAACTTTGCCTCTGCGACATTTTCCACAGATTTAAAGCGCTCATAATGCGCATTCCCAACGGCTGTTAAAATGCCGTGGTCAGGCGGGCAAAGTCTGCATAAACGTTCAATAGATCCAATGCCATAAGCCCCCATCTCACAAAGGAAAAAATGATGCTTTGCTTCTAATTGTTCACGAATGATGCGAGTAATCCCCATAACCGTATTAACACTTCCCGGTGTTGCTAATGTAGGTTTCACGCTTGATAAAATATGCGCCAAAATATGTTTAACGGACGTCTTACCATAAGATCCAGTCATAGCAATAATTGTTGGATTAAGGGCTCTTACCTTTGAATAAGCTTCATTATAATATCTTTTTTGCACCATTGCCTCATAAGGCTTTAAGAGATAATTACTTGCCATCAAAAGCCACGGCTGGATGTGAATAATCACTAAAAGTCCCGCTGTCAGCGTCATAATTCTATTCATCTCTGGGATTGGATACAGGCTTAAAACGCTTGCTAACACAATTGACAAAACAATCGCATTTAGGAAAAAACCACCCATGATAATACGTCTAACGCGCGCCGTATAGACAAGTGGCTTTTTAGATTGTTTTAAATAAAAGCGATCCAAATTTAAAAATGTAAAAAACAAAATTGCGGATAGAAGCGTAAAAAATTCTGTTATTTCGGCGATAAAAATCGATATAACACCTAGCACAAATATGGATATAGATAATTTTTTATCAATCAATTTAAAACCATCAAACAAAGCCGGCATAAAGCGACTGCTATCATATTCTTCTTGTTGATAGAACATCGCCATCAATGATAAGCGATAAAAGCTAAAACAAAAGATCAGCGCACAAAATAAAACAATTGGGCTATAAGCCAATAAATATTCAACTGGAAAATCAAGCATCTTTACTAAATGTCCTTTAAGAAGTTACTAATTTTACGTTGTACTTGGAAACGCCCCTCGTTCAAAATCGTATAATGATCTTGGTGCTGATAACAAATCAGCTCACTATTCTGGATTAACTCATTATATTTTTTGCCGACTGAAGGCGGTGTTTCATTGTCATTTTCAGCATAGAGAAGCAGTGTTTTTTGCTTAATTTGCGCGGCAATATTACTAATATCTTCATTGACCGTTTTAACCAGAATGTCACGCATAACCCCTTTGGCATTACGATAATCACGGCTACCAAACTTCTCACGGTAGGCTTGTTTATAGCTCGTTCCAAATAGCTTGTCACAAAGCCCTGCCAATTTACCTAAGATTTTTAAGGAGAATGCCTTTAAACGGAATTTTAAAGAGCGCTTCTTTTTCAAGCCAGAAGCAGCAATCAAAACCAATGCCTTCACAATTTTCGGGTGGCGAACAGCCAATAAAGCAGAAACTTCTCCCCCAAATGAATGACCGATAAAGATGGCTTGATCAATGTTTTCCTTTTCGCAATAGCTTGCAACATAATCAGCATATTGGCCTGGAACCCAAGCNCTGTCAGGCTCTGGCGTCTCACCAAACCCNGGCANATCAATAACATGACANTTATAATCATGTTGGAAAACTTCTAATATTGGTTCAAAAGCGCGTTTGTCTTGCCCCCAACCATGTAGAAAAACGATGTCTTGCATGAAATCACTTTTTCCTTATCCAAATTTTAAAATACATTGGAATATTAAAGAAGCATTTCAAGTCATACAAGGAAATTAAACGGTATAATGACTATTTATAAGGAGGACGATCAAAATGCATTTTGCGCTTTGGATATTTTTCTTTGTCGTCATCCAAGCCATTTATATCAATGATTTTTTTACGAGTAACATGAACAAGTTCCTCAAGGCGCTTTTTATGTTCAATTTTATCGCTTTGAATAATTTTTTGCGCGAATTGATCCAAGCGCTCTAACATCTTTTCAGCATCCGGAGATGGTTGCCCCAACATAACAATCGCGTAATGCATCATGTTCTCACATGTTTTACGCTCTGCTGATTTTTTAAAGTCTCTCCANTGGGCNAGACCGCTTAANCCTTCCACTTCATTTAAGACATGATCAAAAATCTTATACGTTTGCCCGCCAAAATATTCGGCATGTCTGCTGAAATATTCGTCTAAGCTTTGGATCGATGTAATTGTTAAATCATGGGACCGTAAACTCATCATGACATCTAAATCAGCGATGTCCATTGGCTTTGCCTGATCTGTTTTCAAGATATCAAGCATGTTATTTAATAGTCTTTCAAACTGTTTCGANCTTNTNGTTGTATCCATGAATTTAATCACTGCACTGNCCCAGCCTGCAAAACCCGTTCTAGCGTTTTGATTGCGTCTCATAGCCGTATCAACAAAATCAAACATATCATCACTCATGCGACCCTTTTTATTGCCATTGCCGTGAGCACCAAACAAGCACATTGCGTGAAGATATGGCAAAACCTGATTGGGCTTATTAGAATTTAGAATTACATCCGCAANATCATCATNAAGGAAGAAATCAAAAAGCTCTTTATAGGCTTCATATTCGCGCGCGGTTAAATCAATATCTGCAAAATCTAATGGCATGTCTTTTAAGGCAGAACCAAGAAACGAGAGGGCTTCGCTTAAGTTTTTAGGCTCGTTGTCTTTAAGATTATTGAGAACTTTTAATGTCTTTTTAAGGGCAAAAACGCGCGGTGCTTCATGCTTAGCGGATAACACACCATCAAAAATTTTCTCAGCTATATTCGCATATCGGCGTTCTCCACGCATTTTGTCTAAATGCTCAAGCAGATCAACAAAAGCACTGTCATGGGCTTTAACACTATCTCTTGAAGCCATGCGCTCAACAAATACTTTACAAAGCTCATGATAAAGAATTGCGATATCCGCCTTCACATCTTTATAGTTTTCAACTTTTGCAATAACACTGTCACGAAATGCATTCGGGTTTTGATCCAAATCCATAAGGTCAGCACTTTTTAAAATTTGATTAATCCATAAACTATGGTGTTTCATTTTATAGTCTCCCTAAACGTCTAAAATATTGAACAATTCTTATACATGAAGGCTATGCAAAAGTCAATATTATGTTAAAAGTTTTTACTCCCACTCATACATGCCTGAATGCTTGTCCACCATTTTTAGATCTTTAGATATTATTATTGTTTCTGGTAGTTTGAATGTTTGGAATAGCTGTCCTGTAATTTTAGCGTTTTCATCGCGTAATACAATGATATTTTCTGGCAGCTCGCCCCATTCCTTATTCACGTCAAAAAATTGCGTGATGTGAACTTGCTTAAAATCAGATGAAATAGCCAAGATTTTTGCCGAAGGATTTTGTCTTGCATACTCAATCATCTTTGGGAACTCAACCACACAAGGCGCACACCAGCTTGCCCAGAAATGAATATAACCGCCCGTTCCTTCAAGATGTTCTTTTGCGTTAACGACATCGCCGTTTAAACTTTTTAAAGCGAATTCTGGCATTTTAGCGCCATTTTCTTTGGCTAATCGTGCCTCGTTTGAAGATCCCTTAATTTGTAAAGGCTCACTCTTTTGAAAATAAAAATGAATACCAAGACCAATTAAAATGATCGCTATAATAATTATAATATTTCTCATACGCGCCTCTTATTAAAAAATAGTAGAGTTGAAAGAATTAGAATTTCTACAATAACAAAGGCAATAAGCCCCACTGCAATGCCACTTGTAAAGCCGTAAGAATGTAAACCAACACCCAGCAAGTTAACACCAAACCACGCCAAACCAACAACTATGTTTAAATAGCCAATAAAATACATCAGCAACTCTTTGCCAAAAATACCAGCTAAGCGCCCATGAATAATCCAAGCCAGCCATAAAACGATTAACAAAGCACCGTTTTCTTTTGGATCCCAGCCCCAAAAACGCCCCCAAGACTGATCCGCCCAAATACCGCCCAAAACAGTTCCTATTGTTGTTATGAGCAGAGCAAGAACGGTTATAAAATATGTTTGTTTAAATAAAACATCTCTTTTTGTTTTATAAGCATCATCAGACGTCTTAACCAAGCCATAGCCTAGCCAGCCATGTGCCATAATGGCCGCCAAAACACATAAACCGTAACCAGCCGTAATCATCAAAACATGCACCGCCAGCCAAAAATTCGTGTTTAAGACCGCAACCAGCATTTGCAAACTATCCTCTTGGGATAAGAAAACACTTGAGATCACTAGTAAGATCAATCCACCGATCGCACCATATAAAATATGGCTATAATTTTTTGAGCGATAAAAGAAAATCAAACTTACCAATACAACCGTGATTGCAACAAAAATAACTAACTCATATAATGTGGTTACTGGCGGACGCTCCAGAATAATGCCTCGTAAAATGAGAGCTAGCGCGTGAGAGACAGCGCCCAAAATTAGCCCTGCTTCAGCGATTGTCGAATTCACTCTTTTTGGCCATTTAAACCAACACAATACAAAAATAATTGAGATCAAATATAAAATCATGGTCAGCTCAAGAGGCTGAAAATCATTATAAAAAATCTCTACGATCGTTTTATTTTCAAGCTTTGATGGGTTGAGAGCTTGCTCTGCTTCAAAGATGAAATCACGAGCATGTTTGGATGCTTCAAAAAAAGCTGCTTGATTATTATTACGAAAAGCTTGGCTCATATCCTGCCAATGCTGAATATAATCAACCTGTTTTGGGTGGCCTTTACTAAAAGAAAATTGTTGCCAAGGGGAAAGCCACTCCATCTCAAAATAGCTACCGTCCTGCCAAAAATCTGGATAAAGCTTCACAAAATCATTGCTAATGCCACGACCAAATAATTGATGATACGCATATAAAAGCTGGGCTAATTTTTGCTCTTCTGTTGTGTAATTTGGAATATCATCGCCTTTTTCCTTTATCACTGACTTTAATTCTTTGGATAAAAACTGTTCATGGGCATGAAGATCGATGACCCTAATCTCTTGATTTGGTAATGAAATCGTTTCTTTAAACTTATTTGGAATTTGGACATTCATCGGCAGATAAAGGCTCATTGTCTGCATGATCCGTATGGCAGCGCCATATTTAGCATGCAAATCTTTATACGCGGTCTCAAAAACACTTAACTCATCTTGCGATAGATTCGGGCGTCTTGCCATCACATATGGTGTTAAATCCGCAACCGAATATAGATGCTTTTTTGATTTCTGCTTTGATATTCCTTGGTTTTCTAGCTCGGCTAATATCGAGTTTTCTAATTCAGGCAAATCAATTTTAAATAAGGGTGTTTGGGCAGCACTTTGCGGGTCAAATAAACTAGTTGCCAGCCAAGACATCGCCTCATCATGCGAGACATGAGATTGGTTCTTAAACCATCTAAAATGCAAAATCGCAAAACTTTGCAAGGGTTT
>PBIV01000004.1 GCA_002720935.1 Rickettsiales bacterium
GAATATAAATCGTTGTTTGATTATCAAGGGAATTGAAAACGCCTTCACGAAGCAAGAAGGTCGAATATTTATTGGTAATAGTTTGTTTTAGTTCTTGAACCTTGGCATAGGACATTGGGGCAACCCAACCGCTTAAGAAAAACATTAGCAACCCTAAGAAGATAGAAAGACCAACAGCACCTTTTATAATTTGCCATGGGCTAAGACCAGCGGCACGCATCACGACCAATTCATTATCAACCAAGAATTTATGAAAGATGAATAACACCCCGCCCACAGTTGCAAAGGGGAGTACGACCGTCAAAAATCGTGGAATTGTAAGAAGTAATAACTCAAAGAAAATACCGATTGGCGCGCCTGCATCAACGACCAATTCTAAAAACCTTAAAATCTGTGTTAGCCATACAACAAGCGTCAAGCTAAGCGCTATAAAAATAATAGCGGTCAGTAAAGTCATCGATGTATATTGCGTTAATTTATTCATTTTAAAATATTTATTAAATTCAAGAATACGTCTTGCTCTTGATCTTATTCGTTTTTATACTCATATTCTATAGTGATTATAAAAGATCGACAGATTTCACAATCTTTTTTTATAAAAATTCTCACCTCAAAATAGATCTTATGGAGATTAAAAAAAATTATGACAGAATTATCATTCAAAATTGATGTTAAAGATTATGATGAAAATTGGGATAACGATACAACGATTGTTGGTGTCTTTTTTGATAAAAAGAAGAACCTAGTTTTCGGAGATCGCCAAGTTGAGGCCACTGGCTTCGATAAAAAAGAACTTAAAAAATTAGCTGAATACCATGATTTTAAAGGCGAGGCGGGACAGCTTAAACTTGTTTCATCTCCTTTTTCTGCTGTGGTTGCGGATAAGAAAAGAAAACTTTACCTTCTTGGTTTAGGTGATTTATCAAAAGCTTCTGTCTCTTTAATGGAGCAAGCAGGCGATAAAGCATGGGGAAGCTTAAAAGCGGTTGCGTCTAAAAAAGCATCATTCATTTTACCCTTAGGGTTAGAGACAACACCAGGCAGCTACAGCCAATCAGATTTCTTTGAAGCGTTTTTATTTGGTTTAACGCTAAAGAGTTATTCTTTTGATACTTATAAAACAAAAGATAAAAAAGACGATGAAGATAAGGCTGAAAAATTGGAAAGCCTTACATTTGTTGGTGCAGAAAAGAAAACATTGAAAGCGGTTGCAAGCGATGTTCAAAGCATTGTTTCTGGTGTTTTCACAACGCGTGATTTTTGTAATGAGCCACCAAATGAGCTTCGCCCACATCTTTACGCAAAAGCGATCAAGGCCTTGTTCAAAGGAACAAATGTCAAAGTAACACTTTTGAATGAAAAGAAATTAAAAGACCTTAAAGCCAATCTATTTTTAAGTGTTGGCCAAGCATCAGATTCTGAAAGCCATGCGGTTATTTTGGAATATAAAGGCAAAAACACGAAATCCCAAAAACAACCAATTGCCTTTGTTGGTAAGGGTGTAACCTTTGATACTGGTGGAAATAACATCAAACCTTCAAATGGTATGGGCGAGATGAAAATGGATATGGGTGGATCAGCTGTTGTTGTTGGTCTGATGCGTGCGCTTGATGCACGTAAAGCCAATGTTCATGCCGTTGGTATTGTTGGCTTGGTTGAAAACATGGTTGCAGGCAATGCGAGCCGTCCAAGTGATGTTGTCAAAGCAATGTCTGGTAAAACAGTTGAGATTAACAACACAGATGCTGAAGGTCGTTTGGTCTTAGCCGATGCAATGTGGCATGTTCAAACAAAATATAAGCCAAGCCACATGGTTGATTTGGCAACCTTAACAGGAGCTGTTATTCACGCACTTGGCGGCGAGTACGCAGCTGTCTTCTCAAATAGTGATGAGATGGCAAGCTCTATCGTTTATGCAGGTGAGCAAGCCAATGAGCCAGCATGGAGAATGCCACTATGCGAGGGTTATTCTGAATCTCTAAAAAGTGATACAGCAGACCTCTCAAACATTGCAAAATCAGGCACAGGCGCGGGCAGTGCAACAGCAGCCTCATTCTTAAAAGAATTTGTGCAAGAGGGTGTTAACTGGACGCATATTGATATCGCTGGAACAACAATGATGAAGGGCAAATGGGCGCATGTTGATAAAGGTGCGACTGGTTACGGTGTCCGTATTCTTGATCGTTATGTTCGTAATGAATTTGAGAAATAAGATTTAAAAACTTTCTCTATATAAATTTTAAAAAGCCGCCTTTAAGAATTTTTAAGGGCGGTTTTTTTAGTTTATGCCTTTTGAGACGTGATTCATTTTATTGAAATTGATCAAAATTTGTTTAATAGTAGGGGCATGACAGAAATTCGATTTTATCATTTAACAAGAAGCCCGATTGAAAAGGCTTTGCCACAGATTTTGGGCAAGGCGCTTGAGACGAATAAAAACATCATGGTCTATGGGCAAATTGATGAGGGGCGTTTAGAAGCACTCAATAATCATCTTTGGCAATTTGATGATAAATCCTTTATCCCGCACGGCACACCAAAAGAGGGGTTTGCGGAAGACCAGCCCGTTTGGCTAACCAACATTCCGAGTAATGATAATAATGCAAAAATCCTAATGCTAATCGATAGTACGCAAGTCAATGCCGATGGCAGTGAGCTTAACTTATCCGAATTTGATCTGATCTGTTATTTCTTTGATGGGGCGCAAGCAGACAAATTGCAAAGCTCTCGGGGCTACTGGAAGGCGCTTAGTGATTTGGGTAAATATGATCTGACCTATTGGCAACAAGATCAAAAAGGCGCTTGGTCAAAAAAAGCTTAAGAAAAAATTTCTAACATAAAAAAAGCCCCCTTAATTTTAAGGGGACTTTTTTGTTTAATAATTTTTTATTAAAAAATTATTTTAATGTCGCTGCGTTTGTTTTAACGCGCTTTGTACCTGTATCGCCATAATCATGTGCTTTTGTTGGATCTGCGTTCGGTCCAGAGAAAATGTTAAAGCATAGATCTCTTGGTCCACAGCTTGTGTCTTGATAAGGTGTTGGCACAACTGGATCAACAATGATAACTTGCTCAACATCCTCAATTGTAGAAGAGGTATCAATCGTTAGGTCTGTTTGTGTTTCTGGCTCATAATTATCTAGAAATACGTCAACATCATCTAATAAAGTATTAAGTTCTGTTTGATCAACACCGTTAAATGACGTGTCATTAAACTCAACCGAGCCAGCAGAACACATTGCATCAACATCGCCTTGTGTCACGCGGCCATTTGGAACAGCATCAGCACAATCAAAGATTTTCTTTAACTCGCCATTATGCTCGGCAATAGACCCTATTGTATCAGTCATAATGAATTCAGTACCTTCAGGGATATCATCACCATGGTAATAAATCTCGCCATCAACGCCAACCGCATCAATATCATTGTGAATGACATCGTAAAGTCCGCCAGCACCATCAAATTCCATTTGAATGCCGTCTACTTTAAACATGTTGTCTTCTGTATCAAAGTAAAGACCACGTGGCTCTTCGATTTCGTCAACAACAGGCGGTGTAACTTGTGTTTCTGGAGCAATCTCTAGACATTCGCCTTCTGGAATAGGGCCAAATCGGCTTGTATCAAAGCTATCTGAATCTAAGATCGATGAAGCAACAGGCGCATCATTACCAGTGTTATCACCCCACCAGCCTTTATCTAAACCAATAGCAGTTAGGGCTGTGCCAGCTAAAGCAACAGCGGCAACGATCAAAACAGCTCCGCCACGTCTTTTCTTACGGCGCTGACCACCAACTTCGTTATTCGCATCTTTTGGTTGAACTGAAGGATCTTTATCCGCTGTAGGCATAGCAACTGGTCCAACAACAGGATTAGAAGCTTTAGGATCGTTAGAAGCTTTTGCTTCAACGTCATCATTGTCGCTATTGTCGTCAGCGCTATTATCATCACTTTGATTGCCATCTTTGCCATTCACGAAGTCAGCCATTGCTTGCATGTCTTCTTGGCTTGCAGGCTCATCAGAACCACCAAGTGTAAACATATCATCGCCAATACCAATGCCATCTGTTGAGAATGCCGCGGCTTGTTGTACTGGTGCATTATCTTCAAGACCAGCATCAATCACATCATCTTGTGCATCAGCAGTGTTTTCAGCTTGGCTAGGCTTAGATTTAACGTAGCTGTCCATAATGTTTTGCATTTGGTCTGGAGATTTCACAATTTTTGCGACCATTTCGCCAACTTTATTGCCTTTAATCTCATTATTATCGACCATACCTTGAAGCGATCTGTAGCTTTCATCATGCTCATTTGATGAAGCCTCATCACCAAGCACTAAAGAACTTACAATACGAACCCAAGATTTTTCAGCGGCATTATCTTGCCCTTCAGCCAATGCTTTATTTTTAGTTTCTTTATTCTTTCTGTTCAGAATATTTTTGAATTTATCAGCCAGTCTCTCAACGAGGAAATAGCTATTCTGAGGGTTGTTGCCTAAATAAAGAGCTGATTTTTCAAGATCAGACTTGCTTATGTTTTCATTCTTTTTAGAAGAGGTTGTTGTTGCTTCAACAACATTCATGCAATCTTCTAAAGTAATTGTGTCTGGTGTCGCCTCATTAAGCGCGTAGATCACAGTAATTTTTTCTTTGAATGACTTAAGTGTCGGCTTAACTTTGTGGCTATTTAAAGCAAGTTTAAACGCATCTTTTTGGATAGCCTGCTTTTTAGAGGCGTCGAATTCAGCGAATTTGTCTTTAATATGATTCAAGCTATCAATAAGCTCGTTAATTGACTTCTCTAAAGTATCAAGATTAGCCATGATCTGAGCTGTTTTTAGCGGATCCTTTGTTGTAGATGCTAAAACATTGATGAAAATAACTTGTAATTCTAAAGATTCTGACTTACTTGCAGGCGATAATCTTTCTTCGATTTTCGCAGCCAGAGCATCTTCATCATCACCAGAGATAAATCCACCATTATCAGCTAAGAATTGATAAGCATTGTCTAATTCTTCTTGTGTTTCTTTAATGCGTTGCTCTTCAGCTTCATCAGCTGTTTCAATTTCTTCAAATTCAGCTTCGATTGCATTTTCATCAGCATCATTTTGTGGAGCCTCTTCAAAAGTGGCTTTTTCAGCCAATTCTCTTAAGCCAGCNGCCATATCTTTTTGNAAATTATTAACTTTATTACCAAAGTTTGGAATGAATACAGAGACAGCAGCACCCGCAGCAGCCCAGAATTTGTTCCAGCCNTTACCNTTTTGGCTTAACTCNATACGCTTTTCNGCATAAGAATCTTCTGTCATGAAGCGGAGNGCATCTACGTTGCGCATACCTTTGTCTTTTAACGNAGCCAATTGATTNATGCGTGTATAAAAAGCTTCAATCCCTTTNTTNGGATTTCTTGCTTCAAACCAGACGGCTAATTGNCCNAGGAATTNTGAGAAATCACGCTCGGCATTTTTCTTAGTTTTACCTCTTGAGATTTGCTTCCAAGCTTGTGATCCATTGTGACCATCATTTTTTAGAAGGCTGTAAAGCTTGCTTAATGATGCTTCTTCATTGGCAGGTGTGAATGTCGCATCAGCTGGCAATGTTTTAGCTTCGGCAGTCGCTTCTTCTTTTAATTCAGCTTTATCTTTAAAGAGCTCAGAATTCTGAGAAATTAGATTTTTAAGAACATTTCTGTCTGCGGCCAATATATCAAGCTCAGTTAAGCCTTCACTTGCGTCATTGGCAACCAAATAGCGCGCAAAGTTAACATCTCTTACGAAATTTTGCTCATTGTTAGAAAGCTCGTTACTCATTGTTCTAAAACGTGCAAATCTGTTTTGAACTGTGCCTGCAACATCAGATTTGTTACCAATCTCACTTGCAAGTCTTGCAGCTGGTTCAAAGCGATCTTTTAACCATTGCTCAATTTCTTCTTCGCTTGTAAATTGAGTAAATTCAGGGTCACGGATTTGAAGCTCGCTCAATTTTAAGTCTGATTTCACAGAGTTCACAGCAATAACGTCAGCATCTTCGGCACGACGAACATCAACGTCAAGTTGATTTTGAATACGAACAGCTTCACCTTTTGGCACATCCATATCCAATGTAGCATTAATAAAGCTATCTGGTGTTGTTGGATCAACAAGCTCATAATTTTGCTCAACAATCGCCATATAATCTTCTGGTGCGATATTTTGTGCTTCAATTCTATATTGAATTGATTGAAGAAGCTTATCGGCCAAAATAGAAACGCGTTGCTCATACGCTTCTTGATCTTTATCATTTGTCGCAACATAACCATTTGAAGTAAGCATTGCACGTGTCTTAGCTTTTAAATCTTCATGGAAGTCTGAATTTGCAGCAAAAGCACCAAACTTGTCTTGGTCTTCAGAAAATGGAGATACGATAGAATTTAAATATGTGTCAGGTGTACCAATAGCGTTTACGACATCTTGATAATAATCATATGTCGTCTGATAGCCTTTTGTAACCTGTTGTTTGTTTTGATCAACGGTATATTCAACTTCCAAATCAGCAGGAGCAGGCATGTCATCTAAAGAGAATAACTTATCAAATTCAACTTTGTTCTCAGATGTGCCATTGCGTGTAAGATAGTAGTTGTTAATGCTATCCATTGTTTCTTGGCTTGCTGTCTCATTCGCAGCGCCTAAATCAATAGAAGTGGCTTGTTTAATTTTATTGGCAATGAACCAATATGCTTGTTCAATATCATAGCCGTTTTTAGAAACGTCATTCATAAAGCCGTTAATTTTTTCACTTACGCGAGTGTAGCTATTTAATCCATATTGGATATTTAGGAAGATAGCTAATTTATCTTGAATATTTTGTACGTTTGTAAGGTCTGTATCTCTTGGCATTATATTGTCCTTTAAATCTTTAAATTTGTTTCGTTTTAATAATAAAACTATTTGCCATTAATTATGTAAACAGTAGTAAATTTTCATAATAATAATGCAAAAATCCCCATAAGTCAAGCTTTATGGTAAACAAATTTAGTTACGATTTCGTTAGGAAAATATATATGAAGAACAATGCTCAAAATATATGAGCATTATGTACGATATAATGGGGGTATAAGTCAAGTAGATAAGAGCGTTCGTTAAGGAAAAGCCTACTCTTCGCTTGGCGTTGTTGTATCTTCTACATCGTCTTGAGCTTGCGTTTCTTCAGACTCTGGTGCTTCTTCAGGTGCTTCTTCAGGTGCTTCTGCGGCAATAGCGCTTGCATCGGGAAGAGCAGCAGGGCTGTTCGATACGGTACGTAACCATGCAATAATAGCGGCACGATCACTTGCTTTCTTCATCCCGATATAATTCATTTTTGTACCAGGGATGTGTTCTTTAGGCTTCCAAAGGAAAGCATTTAAATTCTGATAAGTCCAAGTTGCACCAGCTTCACCAGCTGCTTTAATTGCATCAGAGTAAGCGAAATTGTCCAAGTGAGCGTAATGTGAATTAACAATACCGTATAGGTTTGGTCCAACTTTATTCGGGCCACCCTGGTCAAATGAATGACATGCCGCACAGGCTTTTGATAATTTCTCGCCCTTTGTTACATCGGCATCAGCCAATAATGCTAAAATCGGCTCTGGTCCAGTTGGGCCAGTTGCTTCCATAGAAGCGCCAGGCATTTCGGCGACTTCGATTTCATAAGCGTTTTCTTCTAACGCTTCCTTATGAAAGATTTTATCCGAGGCAAATCCTGCAACTTGTGCAGTAATACCAGCAACCAAAACAGCGGCGAAAATTTTATTCCATTCTAAAGACATCTGAAACCTAACTTTTTCTTATTAAGCTTTTTATATTTTTTGCTATGAAGACCTTTGATAAAGATCAGTTATTATATTTAAAAGTTTTGTTTCTTGGTTTCAACATAAAACTCGACTATTGTGTCGAATATATTTTAAATGTGTTTTGTATGAGCAACATAAGAAGGTGTTTAAATGACTAAAAAGAAGATTTCATTTCAAGGCGAATTAGGGGCTTATTCTGATATGGCGTGCCGTCAAGCAATGCCAGATTTTGAAACGCTTCCTTGTCCAGACTTTGCATCTGCGATCAGGGCTGTTCAAAAGGGTGATGCTGAATTGGGCATGATTCCGATTGATAATTCTTTGGCTGGGCGTGTTCCAGCCATTCATTTGCTTCTTCCCGAATCTGGTCTCCATATCATTGGAGAACATTTCTTACCTGTTCATCACTGTTTGCTTGGGACGCAAGACGCTGATCTGAGCTTATTAGAAGAGGTTCGCTCACACATGCATGCGCTTCCACAATGTCAAAAAATTATCCAAGAATTAGACTTAAAAGAACACATTAGTGGCGATACAGCCAAGGCAGCGCGTGAGGTTGCCTCAATGGAAGATCCAAAGGTTGCGGCCATTTCATCTGAATTAGCAGCCGATATTTACGGCTTAAAAGTTTTAAAAAATAATATTCAGGATGAAGACCACAATATGACGCGCTTTTTAATTCTATCAAGAGAGCCAGAAGACCTTGATGAGAATTTAAAAGATGAAGATGTCATCACAACATTATTATTCAGGGTGCGCAATATTCCAGCCGCTCTTTATAAGGCACTTGGCGGGTTTGCAACAAATGGTGTCAACATGACAAAGCTGGAGAGCTATATGCTGGGCGGTGAGTTTCATGCGACACAGTTTTATTTAGACATTCAAGGCAAACCATCATCGCCAGCAGTAAGTCGAGCGTTGCAAGAATTGGATTATTTCACGGCGAGCTTGAAAATTCTTGGTTCTTATAAAGCGCATCCATTAAGGCTTTCATAAAACGATTAAAGGGCGTGTTCTATATTATATAAGGGGCCTCGTGTATGAGTATATGCACTTTTAAAGACGTTTTTTAAAGCTTTCTTTATATATTTTTGCAATAATTAAATGAGAATGATTATCATTTACGTGAACTATTTATGGTTTTCACACGTATAAATATTAGAAAAAGGTTTTTTAAACGGGAGTTCTGGAGAAATATAAAATGAAAAATTTAGAAATAATAAAGACATTCACATTCGCACTCATTCACTTTTCTGTCGCATTTACAGTGACTTATCTATTAACGGGCGAATGGTTGGTTGCGAGTTTAGTGGCGCTTATTGAGCCAGCGGTCAATACGTGTGCTTACTTTTTTCATGAAATTGTCTGGCAAAAAATTATTTGTAAAAAATTCCCACCCGTCAGTGTGGATTCAATATAAATATTAAAAAGAGCCTATGGTAAGCCCATTTTAGTGCGCTTTTTACGCTTTTTCTTGCGATTTGCTTTAGGTGTGTCTAAGCCATATAAGTTATTGTCTTTAATATAATCCGCAATGACTTGCATCTCGTCGAAATCTTGATCTGGATTTTCGCGTAATTTTTTTAAAAATGATGATGAAGACATATCAATATCGAAATCTTCTAAGAAAATAATTCCATTCTTAGATGTTCTTTTCTCAAAATCGCTTTCGCTATTGTAAAAGCACTTCTTATATTCTTTTGCCGTTTCACTGTTTAGGGCATCTTCGTTATAGCCAGGACGACCAATCACAATAATTGGACAATTATCGGCAATAACCTCGTATCTCTCCCATTTATGAAACCCAGCGAGCGAATCAGCGCCCATTGACCACATAAATTCTGCTTCAGGGTGGCGGTCTTGTAAACTTGCCAATACGTCTGCGGTAATACTGGTACCGAGTTCATTCTCGGCATCGCTATAAATAATTGGCGTATCATCAAAACGGCTGGCGAGTAAATCAACCATCTTTTTTCTATGAAGAGTGGGTGCATAGGCATTCTCATCTTTAAAACGGTTTTGAGAAAAAAGAAATAAAACAGCATCACAATCAACCGCATTGTAAAGCTTTTTTGCCGTTTCAATATGACCGATATGGGGTGGGTTAAATGATCCACCAAAGACAATAATCCTTTTATTTTTCAATGACTTGATGTCATCTAGAAAAGGATATGATTTTTGCTTTTTTTCACTTTTTTCCATTTTTTTTGTTGACATGGAAATAAAACCTTTTTATTGATATTAATTATATTCATTATGAGTATAAATAAAAAAACCACCTATTACAAGGATAAAATAAATGGGTAAAGAACTATTTAATATTCAGCTTAAAGAAGAGAAAAAGTTAAAGAGATCAAAGTGGTTGCCAGCACATTGGAAGACTTATAACTATTTGGAGCATTATCCAAACTATATGGAACGCTTATCCCATTTCTCTGCGTTGAGTGCTGATTTATACGCTTTAACCATGGCGCAGGCCTTGATGGATCACGATAAGCATGATTTGCAAACTGTGTTTCACGGCTATATCCGTAAAAATCCGTTTGGGGGCGAGTATCTTTTAACGGCAGGGCAAAATATCGTCAAAGAGTGGCTTGATAACTGGTCATTTGATGAAGAAGATATGGAGCTTTTGCGCAATAAGAAAGTTCAAGACCCTGAAACAGGCGCTATGAAGCCACTTTTTAGCGAAGAGTTTTTAACCATGCTTGAAAATGCTGAACTGGAATTAACTGTTGAGGCCGTACCAGAGGGCGAGATTGCATTTGCCGATCAGCCAATTTATCGCATTACAGGTCCAATTTGGCAGGCAATGGTTGTTGAAGCATTTATCCTTAATGTAACAAACTCACAATCTTTATTTGCAACTTTGGCGTCACGCCTTCGTGAGACTGTTGATGCACCGATTATGGGTTTTTCAAGTGAAAGTGGTAACGCCTCTTTATTGGAATTGGGCTTAAGGCGCGCTCAAACCATTGGTGGTTTGGAAGTCGCAAGAGCTGGCTATATTGGTGGGTTTGATGGCACATCAAATGTGATGGCTGAAAAATATTATAAAATCCCGACAGCGGGCACAATGGCGCATGCATTAATCATGACGTATGAAGATGAGTTGGATGCGTTCAGAGAATATGCTGAAAGCATGCCTTATAATGGTATTTTCTTAGTTGATACCTATGACACGCTTCAAGGGGTTAAAAACGCAATCCAAGCCTGCAAAGAAAAAGGCGTAAAGCTAAAAGGGATAAGGCTTGATTCTGGGGATTTAGCGACCTTATCTAAGCATGCTCGTGTCATTTTGGATGAAGCTGGCTTTAAAGAGGCAAAAATCGCCGCCTCTAATGATTTAGAGGAAAGCACAATCCAAGAAATTCGTGAAGCAGGTGGCAAAATTGATATTTGGGGCGTTGGAACAAATTTTGTGACGTCTAAAAAACAACCTGCTTTAGGCGGTGTTTATAAATTGGGCGGTGTTTATGCCCCTGAAATTGATGGAGCACAAGTTTCTAAATGGCGTGATCAATTAGAAAAAGGTCAAATGCCAAGTGACATGGATCAGCATTTTCGCGATGTTATCAAGTTGTCAGAAGACCAGATTAAAATCACATTGCCAGGGGCAATTGATACGCTTCGTTTTGTCTTTAACAAGGGCGCTGTCAATATAAATACTCCGCAAGATGCACAAGATGGCGATTATATTATGGATGTCATTGTTAATTATTGGAAGCGCCCACAATTGGATGATGAGGGGCGTTTAAAAGAAGATTTGGTTGTAGCAACAAAAAATAACCCTGATCAAACAATCACAATTCCAAAAGGAATGAAGGCCTATCGCCCGATGGAAGTCATGACAGATGGGGGGCAGATTATTACTGATCCTGAAACCGTGCATGAGGCAAAGGCGCGCGCAACAAAAAGCTTATCAAGGCTAAACAAGGTTCATAAAAAGATTAAGGATGCAGTTCCTTATCAATCTTTCGTGAGCAAAGATTTGCTTGAAAAAAGACGCAAAGAAGCGGCACGCCGCGGCTATAAAATTTAAAAAAACTAGATGATGGAGATGAATGAAATGAAAAAAACTTTAAATAGATTGCTTTATGTTGTTGATGATCAATTTGATTTTGTGATGAAGGATGGAAAGCTTCCCGTGCCCGATGCTGAAGATATTATTGAGCCAACAAATGCATTTTTTAAGGCGCTAAAGCCAACGGACTTTGATGAAGCGATTTTTACCTATGACACGCACTTTATTGATGAGTATACACGCTCTCCTGAAGCTGAATTATTCCCGCTTCACTGTGAATATGGGACAAAAGGCTGGGAGTTGGTTGTCGATGATTTAGAAGTCTCACGAAAAATCAAAACATACTACATGACCAAAAATACCTTTGATGCGTTTGGTGATAATCCCTTAAGAGCCGATGCCAATATCGCTTTTGCAGGCGGGCTGGAGAAGAAGGTTTATAACAACCTGCGTATTGTTACTACGGATAGGAAATGCGTTGATGCAGGTCTCGCTCGTGATGCGTATTTTGAGCGCGTTAATGAACAAACAGAAGTTTGTGTTACTGGCGTGGCATCTGATTACTGTGTGCATGATGCAATGTTGGGTCTTTTAAAGCGCGGTGCAAGCGTTGTGGTTTTAAGTGATCTTGTTAAGGGGATTGGCACACCAGTTGAAGGGCGTGCACCATCGGGGAAAATTGAAGATGTCTTAAAGTTGGATGTTTTCAAACCTTTTGTTGAGGCTGGTAAGTTGAACGTCATGACATCAAAAGAATATTTAGCAAAATTGGATAATGAACAAAAACAAAAGCCAAAACCAAAGCGTAGAAGAGCGTCTGGCTGGGCGTTCAAATTTTAATTTGCTTAAATAATTAAATTCTGTAAAATAAATAAACTTTAATAGGAGATTTAAAAAATGGGGAATACTTCAAACCGAGTTGAATATACGAGAGCTGAAAAAGAAGCTCGTATGGAGATTTATAAAAAATCAATTGAAAGCGTGATGGATCAAGTTGATCGAGTGAAAAAGACGGCGCGCTATGCCAACACATATAACAGCTTGCCACACACCGCAATGCGTATTATTCGTGCGGCGGCTCACTATGATTTACAAAAGAATGAAGAGCTTGATCTATTCTTTATGTATGAAGATGAAGGCATCTCCCAAGATTTTGATAATCCTGAATATTACGATCATGCTTCTGTTAAGGGCGATAATGGCCCCGATAATCCTAAAAAACCATTGGAAGATGGCGAGCAGTGGAATAAGGGGCGCCGTGCCACATTAACAGGTGTTGAATATAAGCTTGATGAAGATGGGTATCCGATCAACCCTTATCAAAAGCGTGGTATGCGTGGTCGCGGTATGTTTTGGCGCTATGGCCCAAGTATTGCGGTTGATAATGGGGCGGTTAAATTTAAAGATGGTCGCCTTCATGTAACGGGCATTGTGCGCGGGGATTCAAAACTTCCTGGTTTTGCAGGGGGCTATGCAAATCTTCAAAAAAATGAAGATGGCGAATATTACATTGACCAAGAAGCCATTATTGATTCTCAAGTCATGGAGTTTTTCGAAGAGATGGTCAGTGGCTCTGTTCCTTTAGAGGCAAATGCACAAGAGGTTGAGGACGCGTATCAGGCAAGACTTAAGACTTTTGAAGAAAAATCTAAAAAGCCCGCAAGTGAGTATGATCAAGAGCGCATTCGTGGTCAGGTCGAAACACATTTCAAATTTGAGCAGGTAAAAGCCAAAGATCTAGAATTCTTAGAGCGACTTCGCAACGTTATAGCGCAAGGACAAGAATGTTATCGCGGTCCTGTTTTAAATGATAATCGTGGCACAGATACATCATGGTGCGAGAGCATTTTGACATGGTATAATTTTGATGATGAGGTTTGGGATTGGGTGCGTCGTGGCGACAATGATCAAGACCCGATCTATCCATATGAATTTGCCGCTGGCGATGACGCCGCTGGTTTGGTGTTGCATAATATTAACCCTGAATTCATTGAAACCGCTTGTGCAAGCCATGGCCCAATGGCAGCGATTATGCTTGCTTCTTATGTTTTAGATGCGGTTGAAAAGGGCGCAAATGTTCACAATACTGATTTCCGTTTTATTGATCAATTGACGCAAATCGCTACTTTCTTAGAACGAGAAGCAGGTCTGGATATGTATATCCCAAATCCAAAAACTGAGGTTGATTTTTTTAAAAATAATGACGATCAGACACAACCTAAAAACCGTCCACAAAGACGAAGCCAATTAAGGCTGTAATTTTATAAATTTAAATCATATGATAATAGCCGTGGATATTAAGTCTGCGGCTTTTTTTATATAAAGGAAAACGAAATGAAAAATTTAATATGGTCTATTGGCTTAGCGGTGGTTTTGGTTTTTACAAGCGTTACGGCACAGGCCTCTCAATGCAGGCAAGATAACCCAGAATGGTTTGAATGTGAAACAGCACAAGATTGTGTATTAAGCAGCAATGCTTGTGGTTATCCAGATGCCGTGAATAGTGATTTTGAAGAAGAGGCTAGCGAGTGTCATGCTTTAGAAGGGGCAAAGATTAGCTGTGCCCAAATATTTTTGGATCCAAAAGATTTTAGGCCAGAATGTATCGGCGGCGAATGCCAAGATATTGAGATTTTAGCCGAGTAGTTAAAAGATAGTAAAAAAGCCCTCAATTCTAAGTTAGAGGGCTTTTCTTTTAAATTATTTTAAGCAGCTTTGGGTAGGAGATGTTTTGTACTCTCATCCCTATGCTTTTTCAAATATTTCATGAATGGTGTACCCCCTGTTCCGATGTCGGTTGGGTTGCCATCACGGTCTCTTGATTGTTTATTGATATAGCTTGCCGCATATTCAAGATGTCTTGTGCGGAAGTTTTGAACTTGCTCAACACAGCCATTATAAAGCTCGATTAGTTGATTATTTTGTTTTTTAATCACAAAGTCTCGTAATGTGCTTTGCTGTTGGACGGCTTCAATAAAGCGTCTATGGCCAACGGGGCGGTAATGATGAAGCTCATCTAAATAATAGCGCAGTGGGTCATCCTCATGATTGATTTGGAAAAGAGCGTCCATTGTAGGCACGATAGAGCTTTGTGAGCCTGTCTGTCCTCTAAAAGCTTGTGGTTTGCCTTCAAATTTATCAACGCCTTCATAAATGACGCCTTCACCTTTTGCTGTTTGAAGGGCAGGATTGCCTTTCCAACCATGAATGTATGGGCGCACACGGTTATAATAAATATAAGGATCACACCATTCTGGCATACGATCAAAAACGGGATTTACTTGTTTCCAAGAATTTAAAATGGTCTCTAATTGTTTTTCAATTGTCGCCTCATCTTCTTGTTTCAAAGATTCTAAAAGCTCTGGAATAGCGCCCAAGGCTTTTCCTGCTTTGGCTTCAATTTCCACATGGACAAGAATGAACCAGTTTTCATCAACACCATCAAGGAAGTTTTGGATCACATAGACATTATCGAGACCAACGCCCTCATTTTTGTTGAGAAATCCCCAATTATCAAGGGTGTAGGCTGAATAAGGGAGAAGGGGGAATTGTTCCATCGCATCGCTAAGTGCGCAATATGGAACGGCCAAATTGCGGGGAAGTGTTTGTGTCGCTTCGCCATCACCCCAAATATAGGCTTGGATAATAAATGAATAATGCACCATTAACATGCGGCGCTGTGCGTCATCGAGGCTTGGTAATTCTGCCGCCATATCAATTTCTGGCAATTGATTTAAAAAATGGCGCAGGCGACCTGTACTCATATAATCTGATAAATGTTTGCCTGCTTCTAAAATTGGATTGAAAACGGTAGGCAGAGTAACCTCGCCCATATTATAGGGGGTTAAGAAGCCCCGATCTTCGCTCATGTTAAAATCTTTAAGGGATAGCATATGCCTTGTTCCTCTCTATTCTTAAAATTATATAATTATTACTGCTTGGCTATGATTTGATATCAAAATTGAGTAAAAGGCAATTATTTTTGAAAAAAATTAGGGGGATTTTTAAGGCTCATCCCGTATCATGAGTATAAGCTAAACAATAAAGGAGATACTTAAATGTTTAAGAAAATGAAAACGTCACTAATCGCAATGAGTGTTCTTGGTGCTTTGGTTGTTCTACCAGCACAGGCTAGCTTTGCTCATGACGCTGTATCAACGTCAGAGCCGAGCATTGGTAAAGAGCATATGAAGAAACGTGAGCATTTTAAAAATATGAGTGACGAAGAAAGAGCGGCTCATAAGGCGAAAATGAAAGAGAAATTTGAGACTATGTCTGATGAAGAGAAGGCTGCTTGGAAAGAGAAGAAAAAAGAGCGCTGGAAAAACATGACAGATGAAGAAAAAGAAGCGTGGAAAAAGAAAAAGCGTGAGCGTTGGGAAAATATGTCAGAAGAAGACAAGGAAAAATTCCGTGCGAAAATGGATGAGCGTTTTGAAAAGCGTTTTAACGAGCATTTTAAAGATTTAAGCGCAGAAGAAAAGGCTGCTAAATTGCAAGAGTTTAAGAACAAACGCCAAGCGATTAAGGAAGAATTAGAAGCTCTTCCCGAAGATCAGCGCAGAGAGCGCATGCGAGAAATTAAACAAGAGATGAAGGAAAAATATGGCTTCCCAGTATTTGGTGGTCATCATAAAAAAGGCCACAAAAAAGACCGTAACAAAGATGCTAAGGTTCCAGCGGATGCAACCATCAATCCAGGTGTTGCGAATCCTGATGCGCAATAACGGTTAAGGATAAANCAAACGATCATAATGTTTGATTTGAAAATAGATAAATTGTCCTCATTATCNGATGAAGNCTTAATNAANAAGCTACAAATGGAGCGCGANCGCGCTTCATTTGATGCGCTTGTGGGNAGATTTAAAAAGCCNCTTTTCTCATANATTTATCGCTATGTTAATCAAGNNGAGGTGGCNGAAGANTTNCTNCAAGATNNNTTTATTCGTCTTTGGACGAAAAATGAACAATGGAACGGCGCAAAAGGCAGTGTTAAAAACTGGCTTTTTCAAATCGCGGTGAATTTATGTCGGGATTATTGGCGACAAGCGAAGAACAATGTTGTGACACTTGGCGATGATGTCTTATCAACACTAGAAGATGATGATAATAAAGGGCTTGATAAAAAGGCCATGAATAAACAAGCTGGCGGTTATGTTGCAAAGGTTGTTAAAGAGTTACCGCAAGATCAAAGAGAGATTTTATTGTTAAGCTATTATCATGAGTTTAGTCATAAAGAAATTGGAAAAATTTTGGATTTAACCGCAAAAGCGGTGGAGCGCCGATTGGCCAAAATAAGAGATGATTTAAAAGCATCTCTAATCAATGAAGGATTTAAAACAGCACAAGATGGAGGGTTTTAAGAATGCATGATGATGATAAAAAACTGCGCACCCTGTTGGATCAATATGAGGTGCCAGAGATATCAAGGAGCTTTGATAATCGATTATCAAGCGCGATTGACCGCACATATGAAGACAAGCCACAGGTTCGACAACAGCCGAGCTTATGGTTTGACTTGCGAATACCAGTTTATGTGATGGCTTGTTTGATGCTGGTTTTTGTTGGCGGGTACTATTACTACAGTGCTGGATTTCAGCCATCTAACCCGAATGGAGTTAAAGTGACAGTTAATCAGACTGCAGAAGAAACCAACCCAGCGCTCGATTACGCGATTGCAAATGCTCAAACAGATCGCTTTGTTGATGAACTTTACAGTCCAATCATCGCTTCTCTTCAAGAAGATTTAAAGGAGACAGAAGAGGGCGGAGAAGTTGACCTGTTTATCGATGAAATCTTCCTTGGCGAAGATATCTATGAAAGTGATTATCTTTAGTTAAAAAAACAATTTTGAAGGTATTAGACAATGTCAGTTAAAAAAATGAGCGTTTTTGAAAAAAAGATGCTTTCATTAGAGCAAAAAAAACTTGAAATAGAGTATCATAAGTTAAATCTTGAAAATTACAGATTTGACGCAAAGTATGGTGATGATGTTTCTGGCAGAGCTGTTAAGCTTTTAATCTCATTAAACAGCGGCGGAATATTTGCGTGTATTAATTTATTTGCTGTTTCTCAGAATTTTTATGATGTAGGAAAAGCAATATATTTTTTTGCAATTGGTATCGCACTAATTATGTTTTTTTATCTATGTGAATATATAAGGTTTGTCGATTTAGAAGTAGAGCCAGATGCAACAGAAGTGGAAAAAGAAAAGAGTAGACGGCGCATTAAGTTTTTCTTTAATCTAAGTAGAATTCTTTCTATAGCTTCTGGAGTTTCCTTCTTAGTTGGTCTTTTTAAAGTCGCAATGAGTTTTTGAGGTTAATATTAAAATATAGAAAATGGCGCATCCGACAGGATTCGAACCTGTGACACCTGGCTCCGGAAACCAGTGCTCTATCCCCTGAGCTACGGATGCTTGTTAAAGATAGCTATAGCTATAAAGCCTGAAAATTGGCCTATTTTCAACAAGATTAATTGATTTTAAAAAAGAAATTTTAAGGAGCTTTGGCTTTTAAATTTATGCAGCCAGCATTTTATCAACTTGATCGACCAACTCTTTTAAATGGAATGGTTTTGATAAAATCTTTGTCTCACCACGCAAAGGATTGCGCTCGCCCATGGCAACAGCGGCAAAGCCAGTGATAAACATGATTTTTAAGCTATCATCAACGCTTTTTGCACGGGTCGCTAGCTCGACCCCATCCATGCCAGGCATCACGATATCGGCTAAAAGCAAATCATATTTTTGTTTTGCGAGAGCACCCAAAGCCTGCAAACCATCTTCGCAAGCGGTGGTTTGATGCCCTGCCTTATTTAAGGCGAGGGTTAAAAAATCTCTCATTGAACTGTCATCTTCTGCGATTAATATCTGTGCCATGTTTTGCATTCTATATTGATTTATTTAAATTTTGAAGCTTAAAAAAAGCCCGCACTTAAAGAATAAGTGCGGACTAAGGAATTTAGCAGTATAGGGAGGAAACGTTTACTCCAAATATATGTTATAAACGCCCAAGGATATGAATGAAAAATCATTTATATCGCAATGCACAATATAGCCAGATTTCATAAATACGTCAACAGGGAAAATAAAAAAATATTTAAAATTAGGGTGTTAACGACCAATTTTTAATATGATAATCACGTCAAATAAGAGCATACCATTCGGTCTGTTTGCGTTGCAACATAGCAGTTTTAAAGGGGTTGCGCGAGGTCAGTTTTTATTTAGAATGGGGGCATAAAGTTTTTTAATAAAATTGGGATTTTTTGATGAATTTTTATCTTATTGCCGATATCGGCGGAACGAACGCTAGATATGCATTGGTTAATTGTGAGACACTTGAATTTGCGTTTGAGAAAAAATATCTTTGCAATGATTATGCTGAATTTCATGAAAGTTTAGATCACTATATCAAAGACCTTTCCACCCAAGACAATATCGACTTTAAAACATCCGTTAAAAAAGCCTGTATCGCAATCGCTGCCCCTGTCGAAGAAGACTTTGTTCAAATGTCGAATTATGATTGGGGCTTTTCGATCAGTAAAATGAAGAGCTATTTTGAATTTGAAGAGCTTCGCGTTGTGAATGATTTCTTAGCCGTAGCGGCATCTGTTCCATATTTTTTAGAGCAAATTGAAAAAGGACAAAGTTTGGATAGTTTTGGTCTTTTAAAAATTGGCGGTGCTGAATCAAAAAGAGGCAGTGCTATTTCTGTTATGGGGCCTGGCACAGGGCTTGGCATGTCATATCTGGTTGATATTGATGGCGACTATAGAGCCTTTGCAACAGAGGCCAGTGATGCGAGCATCGCGGTTCACACACAACGTCAATTTGATATCGTGAAGAAAATCCAAGAATTAGACCCTGATATTTTTCATGTTAATATTGAAAGTCTTGTAAGTGGCTTAGGTTTAGAGCGTATGTATGAAGCCTTAAAAGCCATAGATGGCGTCGATAATGATATTAAAGAGGCGCCTGATATTGTTGAGGCTGCCCTTAATGAAACATGCCCTTTGGCTGTTGAGGCATTGGATCATTTTTGTGCTTTATTAGGATCGAGTGCGGGGAACCACGCGCTAACCTTAAACGCAACAGGCGGTGTCTTTATTGCTGGTGGGATTATTCCTCGGTTTGCGGATTATTTCCTTAAAAGTTCTTTTCATGAGAGCTTCAAGTCAAAGGGGCGCAAAGACAGACCTTATTATTATAAATTTATGGAATCGATTCCCATTTATTTAATGACACATCCCAACCCTGGATTTTTAGGGTTAAGAGAGCTTGTTAAAAAGCTATAGTTATTCTAAATAAAGCAGGCTTAGCGATCTTAGTTTTGATTACACAAATGGCACGAGGCTTGTTGCGAGGTTACCCCAATAGTTAGATTTCTTTCCACGCTCACGATTGCCTGTTTGTTTATAGGATTCCGATCGGTTAGCGGCTGTTTTAAGCTCTGTTTTCGCTCGTGCCCTATCATGCGTCAAGAAAGCATAAACAGGAATTGCGACAACGGCGAGTGACATAATTGAGCTTCCAAATACAAAAGCCGCAGTCGTCGCAGCGATACAGGCAACTCTCATAAATTCAGCGCCCAATGTTGCTTCAACATCTATGCCTGATTTCCAGCACCCTTTTTTAGCCTTAATATCAGCATTGGTTTGATCGATCGTTTGTGCTTGTGTGCTCATTTTTAAATTTTCCTCATTATTTTAACGACTAATTTTCCTATACAGATTACATTCATAATTAGATGAGCTAGTTATGTCAATAAAAAATTGGAATCGATTCTCGTGTGTTGATTCTTGATTCGAGTAAAAACACAGTATCTAGTTATCAAATTTGATATTAACACAACATATAGTGGGTGTTTTATATTTCATAAAACGCTGTTTTTTACGTAAGAGGCTAAATTTCCTTTAGGATAAAAACTAAAAAAAGTAATTTTTGTTCTTTTTTCGATTCTATTTTTATTGGCGTTTGACCAAGAAATGGACTCAAATATACTGAATTTATTCAATTTTTGGTAAATGATTTTACATGTGTGTATGGCTTTCGTCATGAATAAAAATCTTGCATCAAGGAATCAATATCTGGTATCTTTTTAATTGTCAGATAACAAAACCTTGTATGTTTTTATCGTTCTGATCGAAACACAATACCATTAATATTCCTTGAGTTTTTTAAGGAAAATTTGCAAAAAGACATGTTTTTGCGAGGGGGTATTTTTGTACCAACAAAAATGACCGCTTTAAGAAACGGACACATAGTTATTGGATCAAAGATAGAAATTGAAAAATTTACTTGTTTGATGACAAAAAATAATTACAAAAGCATATCTTGCCTTAAAGATATTAAGATAAAAAGATAGATCGCTGATTAAGTGGGATTAAAAAAGAAGAAGAAAAGAAAGAGAGATATATAAATATGTTTGATATAGCCCAAATGGAAAAAGGACCTCGCGTTGAGATTAATCATGACCGTGATGAAAATCTGACCGAATTTGGTAAGGCGACTTTAGAAGATCGCTATTTAATGGCTGATGAGGATTTCCAAGGGTTATTTGCACGTGTTTCTATGTATTATGCAGATGATTCAGCCCACGCACAGCGCTTATATGATTACATGTCAAACTTATGGTTCATGCCGGCGACACCAGTTCTCTCTAATGGTGGTACAAGCCGTGGTCTTCCAATTTCTTGTTTCTTGAATGAAGCTGATGACTCTTTAAAAGGCATTGTTGACCTTTGGAATGAAAATGTTTGGTTGGCTGCTCTTGGTGGCGGTATCGGTAGTTACTGGGGTAATGTTCGCTCAATTGGTGAAAAAGTTGCCCGCAATGGTAAAACAAGCGGTATTGTTCCATTTATTAAAGTTCAAGATTCAATGACTTTGGCGATCTCGCAAGGCTCACTTCGTCGTGGTTCTGCGGCTGGGTATTTGGATATGCACCACCCAGAGATTGAAAGCTTTATTGAAATGCGCAAACCATCTGGTGGCGATCCAAACCGTAAGGCGTTGAATCTGCACCATGGTGTCTTGGTTAGTGATGCCTTTATGCGTGCCGTTGAAAAAGATGAAGAGTGGGCATTAATCTCGCCAAAAGATGGCCATGTTGTTGACCGTGTGTCTGCAAGATCACTTTGGATCAGATTGTTGACAGCGCGCGTTGAAACTGGCGAGCCATATATCGTTTATATCGATCATGTTAACCGTGCTATTCCACAACATCACAAGATGGCTGGTTTAAGTGTTAAGATGTCGAACTTGTGTAGTGAGATTACATTGCCAACAGGTCGTGATCAGCATGGCGAAGATAGAACAGCTGTATGTTGCCTATCTTCTCTAAACTTAGAGAAATTCCTTGAGTGGCAAGATCATCCAACATTTATCGAAGATGTTATGCGCATGCTTGATAATGTTCTTGATGACTTTATTGCAAAAGCACCAGATGAAATGGCAAAAGCAAAATATTCTGCNATGCGTGAGCGCTCNGTTGGTATGGGTGTGATGGGCTACCATTCATTCTTACAATCAATGATGATCCCNTTTGAAAGTGCTATGGCGAAAGTTTGGAANAGACGTATGTTTGCTCANATNAANCGCCAAGCGGATGANGCTTCNGTTAAGTTAGCGCATGAGCGCGGTGCTTGCCCAGATGCTGAAGAATATAACATCATGGAGCGTTTTTCTAACAAGATGGCGATCGCACCAACAGCATCGATCTCTATTATTTGTGGTGGTGCTTCTCCTGGGATTGAGCCATTTGCAGCCAACGCTTATACACAAAAGACATTGTCTGGATCATTCCCTGTTAAAAACAAACTTCTTGAGAAGTTATTAGAAGAAAAAGGCCACAATGATGATGAAACATGGAGCTCTATCTTCACAAATGAAGGTTCTGTTCAGCATCTTGATTTCTTAACACAAGACGAAAAAGATGTGTTTAAGACAGCATTTGAATTGGATCAAAGATGGCTGATTGAACATGCCGCTGACAGAGCACCGTTTATTTGTCAGGCACAATCTTTAAATATTTTCTTACCAGCCGATGTGCATAAACGTGACCTTCACAACTTGCATTACATGGCTTGGAAGAAGGGTGTTAAATCGCTTTACTACTGTCGTTCAAAATCTATTCAGCGTGCTGAATCAAAGACAAGTGCAGATAAAGCATTATTGGCTGAGCAAATGGCTTCGCAAGCTGAAGGCAATAGCACAGATTATGAAGAGTGCTTAGCTTGCCAATAAGGCGAACAAGTTAAAGGGTGCACCCGCTTTACTCCATAAGGTGGGTGCTAGAAACCCTTTTAAAAAACGTTGTAAAAGAATTTCGTTAAATCTCTGTTCAATTAGAGGTAAGCGTGATAAAACGGGAAGCATAACAAAAGACATTAATATTTAAAGTAAACGACTATTCGTAAAGAAGAAGAAGGAGTCTATCGTCGTCATGAGTACAGAAACTGTTCAAAATTTCAAAGAAGGTACACCAGTAGCAGAGGCAACTTGCCGTTTGTTAACAGAAAACCCTGTTTATAAACCATTTCATTATCCTTGGGCTTATGAAGCTTGGCACACACAACAAAAACTACACTGGTTACCAGAAGAAGTGCCTTTAGCAGAAGATGTTCGTGACTGGAAAAATAAGCTTACCCCATCTGAGCGTAATCTATTAACACAGATTTTCCGTTTCTTCACACAAGCGGACGTAGAAGTGAACAACTGTTACATGCGTCACTACACAAAAGTGTTTAAGCCAACAGAAGTTCTAATGATGTTGGTTGCATTCTCTAACATGGAAACAGTTCACGTTGCTGCCTATTCACACCTTCTTGATACAATCGGGATGCCAGAAGTTGAATATTCTGCGTTCTTGAAATATCAAGAGATGAAAGACAAATATGACTATATGCAAGATTTCGGTACAGACACGCTAGAAGATGTTGCCTTAACATTGGCTGTATTCGGTGCGTTTACAGAAGGTCTTCAACTCTTTGCAAGCTTCGCAATTTTGATGAACTTCCAACGTTTCAATAAAATGAAGGGTATGGGACAAATCGTTGCATGGTCTGTGCGTGATGAAACACTTCATACATTATCTGCGATCCGTTTGTTCAAAACATTCATTTCTGAAAACCCAACAATTTGGACTGAAGAGCTTCAAAATAAAATTACTGAAGCGTGCCGTACAATTGTTGAGCATGAGGATTCATTTATTGATCTTGCCTTTGAAATGGGCGGGGTTGAAGGTATGGAACCACAAGAAGTGAAAGACTATATCCGTTACATCGGTAACCGTCGTTTAACACAGCTTGGTTTAGAAGAAATTTTTGATGTTCAGAAAAACCCACTTCCATGGATGGATATCATCATGAATGGTGCCGAGCATACAAACTTCTTTGAAAACCGTGCGACTGAATATTCTAAGGCTGCTACTCAAGGAACTTGGGAAGAAGCTTTCGATGGCGATATTTTCGGTGATACAACGGAATTATTTGACGGTGATCAGGTTAAAGTTTCTGGTTAATTTTTAAATATTACTTCCTCCTAATAAAAATAGTCCTCTTTCTTTGAGGGCTATTTTTTTATGTATGGGGGGCACACCTATTTCCCGTAATAAATATTGACATAATGTTTGATTTTTAGTATCTTGCGCACGAAATTTAATTTCATAAGCGAATAAAAGTAATCCAATAATAATAAGGTGTCATTTATCATGAGTAGTGAACAATCATTCCCTCTTCCAAGGCCAGCCCAGCTTTTAGTCTTAAGAACAGCTTTGGAAAATACGAAAGAGAGATTAGCAGATAGAGATGCCCAATTATTAGAGGCAGAAGAACGCGCTCAAATTGCGCAAGCTGAGCTTTCCGAATTAAGGCAGGTAGTGTCGTATAGTTGCACAGATGATGAAATGGCTGATTTAGAAAAAGCTTTTTTAAAAGGCTTAGATAGTCTTTTAAAAACGGGTCTTGTTGTTACTAAAAGCCAAGTTGATGCGGATAAGGCCGAGATGCAAAAAGCGCTTGATGAGGCCTTAGAAGAAAACAGAAAATTAAAAGACCGCCTTGCGAGTGAGACAACAGGTCACAGGGCTGCACGCAATTTAGCCGAATTTAATTATAAGTCATGGCAAGAGGAAAAAGCCAAACGGGCACAAGAGAAAGCATGCGCAGAATTAACCGCAGATGGCAAAGATGAACGCATTATGAAGTTAACCTATCATTTGGTTTCAACCCGAGATTCTATAAAAGATTTTATGGCGCAACAAAATGAAGCGACCACCGATTTATTGAATGCATTCGACGAGCTAGAACAAGAAACCGTTGATGAAACCCAAGGAAAGTCAGATATCTTTTCCAAAGCAAAATCCTTGGTTAAAGGGTTTGCTGGAAAGCAATTCTTCCGTTTGGAGCGTTTACGTTGGGGAAATAACACAATTGATGCCGTTGCCCATAGCCAAGATAGAACACCAGATGATATTTGGGGAACTCATTTTAGAAGGCTTGCCGAAAAGCGTAAAAAATTAGGGAATAGAGCATTTCCATTTAACCGATAATATTGTTTTTTATAGCGCAGAACATAGGATAAAAATATTTTTCCATATTTTTCTTGACATAATAAAAAAATATCAATATTATCCATAACAAGATTTAGCATCATAGATGTGAAATAGGAAAGAAAACAAACATATCGCAAGAATGTAAGAAAGAGAGAAATAAAATGGGTCATCAAGATAAACCATATGTTGAAAAAGACGAGACTGGCTATGAAATGCCTCGTGGAGCTAGGCTTCTGGTTGCAGAACAAGCCGCTAAAAACTCTGAAGCACGTGCAGTTGCCTTAAGAGAAGAAAAAGATGGTTTAGAAGCTGAAAATACTGATTTGAAACAAATGCTTTCAGATTTAACAACACCAGTTGAAACAGGTATTACAGCAGAAGAGCGCACAACACTGATGAATGCACTTGCAAATGGTGGCTTTGATAACATGCTTAAGGTTGCGATGGATAGTGGTATTCTTGTTTCTCAAGCAAATGTTGCAAAACAAGTATTTGATGCAGAACTTCGCGCAGAAGAAGCTGAGAAGGCGCAAAAAGAAACTGCAGATGAGCTGGCTTTAACACAAGGCATGTTAGGCGATGCAAATGGCACAATTCAGGCCTTATCGAATGAAAATTCTGTTAAAGAAGGTGTTATCGAGCGCTTAAAAGAAGCGATGGAACAAGATAGAAGAACACATGCTATCATCTTAGATGGTCGTGATGAAGAATTAGCCTTAGCGCAAGCACAAACTGCTGCTGTTAGTGATCGTTTCAATGAAGTGTTCAAAGCAATGCAAGGCTTGGTTGAGACTGGTAGCACTGGTGTTGAAACATTAAATGATATTTCAAAGCGTGGTGGTCGTGAGCCAGGCGCAATCTTATCAGCTTTTGAAAAGCGCAGAAAAAGCGTTAAACCAAACGGTTAATAGCAAATAAAAATTTTAAAAGAGAGGGTCTCTAAAATTATAGTTGGGATCCTCTTTTTTTTTTGACTTTAAAGAAGCAAAAAAGGGGTTAAGACAATGTGCTTGTTGACGATTTTCTTAATAAGACATTTGGTTTCTGTCTATTCGCAAGGGCGCCAAAAGCTTGCGGAAAACTGCATCCTTGATAATGATTAGGATGAACAGCATAAAAGGGGAAGCGTCCCACTTTATCTTGTTTATTATCGCCATTTTCAAGTTTCAGACAAGTGAAATCAAGGCGTGAGAAATGGGCATTTGAGATATCAAAATCTCTATCCACACTGATTTGAGTATGGGGCCCTAAAATCGTTTCTGAAAAACGGGCTCTAGATAGGACTACGTTATTTAATTCTGCATCGGTTAAATCACAATAAGTGGTCTCGATCGTGTCTGGGTCTGTTCCAACCCCAACACTAAACTCAGCGCCATTTAAAACCGCATTGTTTAATTTTATACGCTTCATTGAACAGCCACTAAATTTGACGTTCTCGGCTTCGGTTGTAAGGCCTTTATAGCCATTTTTTTCTAACTCTGAACAAGATTTATCGCCCGACAAATCACAATCATCAAGCAAAGAGTCTGAAAAATTGATGCCTGAAATATTTGTGTTTCTAAAATCCCCGCCACGATAATCCCCACCTGCAAGGGAATAGAGTTTAATTTTATTTTGAATGCCGTTTGCTCCGGTCTCTGGCAATTCTAGTTTTTCTAATAAACCAAGCGTGTTTGTTAAGTCAGCGCCATTGAGCGATACACCGCATTGTATGGCGGCCTCAACACACTCTTTAAAAGAATTGAATTTGGCATCTTCTAATGATTTGATACCAAGTTTATTGAGGTCACGTTTGGTTGGAAAAATCTCTTTGTCGCCAGCAGATTTTGTTCTGCGGACAATCCTAAAATGGTAACCTTCTGGATCAATTTTTGATGCGGCTTTATGCCCATCATTATTGGCTTTTAACCCACGGTTCGGGTCTTGGCTGATCTCCATGAAGGGAAGTGATAATTGTGAGTCGTATTCACGATCTCGCATGCGGCACATCCTTTATTCAAATAAATTTTTGATTACCCCAATTTTATCAGGGTAGGAGTGAAGAAAA
>PBIV01000005.1 GCA_002720935.1 Rickettsiales bacterium
AATATGCAGTTATCAGATTTGAAATGGGTTTTATATGCATCTTTAACGATTGTATTTTTCAGCCTGTCTTACAGCTTTTTTAAACTGGGGGCAGGCGAGGGCGATCTAATCGCATTTCTTGTCATCGTAACTATATTAAATTTCGTTGGTCATTTTTGCCTTTTTCTCTATTTCATTGCAAAGAATGTTAAGAATAAAGATGCTGAGCTTTTAAGCGCTGTTTTTCGCCGCGTTTTTAAAATTGCCCCAAAAGTTGCCCTGATTTCATGTGGTGTTGGTTTTTTTGCAACCTTAAATGACATGAGCTCAATGTTGATGTTTAAAGCAGGCGCACCATTAAGTGTCTCCATGCCGATCTTTACCAGCGGTGTTGTTTGTCTGACAGTTTTATTTGGTGTTCTAGCGGTTAAAGAAAGGCTTAATTTAAGGCAAGTCTTAGGCATTGTAATGATTGTTGCAGGGATTGGATTGTTCAATGTTTGAGTTGGTTCAAATTTTCCCATGGTGGGTGTTTTGTATCGTTCTAACTTTAAGTGCGACAACATTTGGTATTTTGATGAAATATTTGGGCGAAGAGGTTAGCCCCAATTTAGTTGGCATAATTTTTACCACAACGAGTATTATAATTTTACTGTCTATTTGTTATTTTGAATATGGCTTTAGCAATTTTGAAAATATGAGTAAGGCAAGTGTGATTTATGCGATTTGTGCGGGTTTATCCTATGTTGGGGTTGATATGGCGATTATTTTTATGTATCGAAATCAAGCACCAATTAGTTTAGCAATGCCAGTCGTGCGTGCTGGGCTGGCTTTATGTACAGCAATTATTGGCGTTATATTTTTTGCAGAAGATTTAAGTTTATTCAAAACTTTGGGTGTTTTGCTGACCGTGATTGGTATAGTCTTAGTCGTTCCATTTAAAAAGGAAAAAGAGACATGAAGAAAATAGCCCTGTTTGGTGCAACAGGATCTGTTGGCACAAGCACATTAGATATCGTTAGAGCCTATCCAGAACAGTTTAAAATTTCTGTTTTAACGGCGCATTCAAAAACAGACGACTTGGCAAAGCTGGCCTTAGAATTTCAGCCAGATTATGTCGTCATTTCAAATGAGGGTTGTCTAGAAGAGCTACGCTCACACTTATCTGATTTTAGGGGAGCTATTTTAGCTGGCTCTGATGGTCTGGATGAGGCTGCTTGTTTTGATGGCTATGATTTGATGGTAACTGGGATTGTTGGTTTCGCAGGGTTGAAAAGTCTTATGAAGGCGATTGAGACAGGGCATGACATTGCTTTTGCCAACAAAGAATGTTTGGTTTGCGCGGGGCCCTTGGTTATGGGGGCGGTTAAAAAACACGGCGTTAAATTCCTCCCCATTGATAGTGAGCACAACGCAATTTTCCAAGTGTTGGATAATAAACAAAAAGAATCGATAACACGTCTGATTTTAACGGCCTCTGGTGGACCATTTCGTGAAAAGCGCTGGGCTGATTTAAACGCAATTACCCCTCAACAAGCGGTTGCGCATCCCAATTGGTCGATGGGGGCAAAAATCTCTGTTGATAGTGCAACCATGATGAATAAAGGCTTAGAGATTATTGAGGCTCATCATTTATTTGATATTCCTGTCGATAAGATTAGGGCAGTGCTGCATCCACAATCCGCCGTTCATTCATTTGTTGAATATGATGATGGCTCATTGCTCGCTCAAGTAGGGCCTGCGGATATGAAAACACCAATTATCTTTGCGCTTGGCTATCCGCAACGATTAAAGACACCAGGAAAGAGATTGGACTTACTTTCATCAAGACATGATTTTAGTTTTTACCCGATTGAAAAAGGTCATTTTCCATTGTTTGACCGTGCGCAAGAGGCGCTCACTTCTGGGCTTGAAGCGACAACAGTTTTAAACAGTGCAAATGAGGTATCTGTAGGGGCGTTTTTAAATAATCAAATTGAATATCAGCAGATATTGGACTGTGTGGATTTTGCATTAGATAACATTGCAAATGAAAATATCGAAACACTGGACAATGTCTTTGAAATCGATTACAAAACACGGATACAAGTTAAAAATTATATTAAACATAAGAGTAGTTAATGGATTACATTCAACAATTCATCGGCACGCCTGTCGATTTTACAGTAGATTTTATTATACCTTTCTTTCTTGTGCTAAGCGTTTTGGTCTTTGTGCATGAGTGGGGTCATTTTTATGTTGCTCGCCTTTGTGGTGTGCGCGTAGAGACTTTTTCTATTGGTTTTGGTCGTGAAATTTTTGGTTTTACGGATAAAAAAGGGACCAGATGGAAGTTCAGTATTCTTCCCCTTGGTGGCTATGTCAAAATGTATGGCGATCAAGATCCATCTAGCTTTGGTGCAGATGAAGAAGCGCGCGAGAAATTTTCTGAAGCAGATAAAAAAGAAACTTTCTTTAATAAATCTGTTGCCAAAAGATCGGCTATCGTCGCAGCGGGGCCTGCGGTAAACTTTATTTTCGCTATTCTAATTTTAACATGTCTTTATACATTTATGGGACAACCACAAACGCCGCCCGTTGCTGGCGGTGTGATGGAAGGCGGCGCTGCTGAAGAAGCAGGGATACAGCCCGATGACCGTATTCTAGCGATTGATGGCAATAAAATTGATAGTTTCCAAGATATTCAAAAAGCAGTTGCGCTAAAGCTTGACCAAGAACTAACCCTTACAATTGAGCGTGGCGATGAGAATAAAGAAAAATTTGACCTTGTGATGACACCAAAAAAAGTGATTAATGAGGATCGCTTTGGCTTTAAACACTCAAGGGGTTTAATTGGTATCTCATCTGTTGATGGATTTGAAATGAAAGAATTCTCGCTTGGCTCGGCCTTTGTCGCGGCGAGTGTTGAAACTTGGGATATCACGGTTGGTACATTAGAAGCAATCGGTCAGATTATTACTGGTGCAAGAGGAACAGAAGAGCTTGGCGGGGTAATCCGCATCGGGGCTTTGGCTGGCGAGTATGCACAGCTTGGCTTTGTTTCATTTGTAACATTCGCAGCTTTATTATCAATTAACCTTGGTCTGTTAAACCTATTCCCAATTCCTATGTTGGATGGTGGTCATTTGGTGTTTTACGCGTTTGAAGCTGTAAAAGGCAAGCCATTGAGTGAGCGTGCGCAAGAATATTTTTTCCGATTTGGATTTGCATGTGTGATGGCATTGATGATTTTTGCGACCGTGAATGATTTGGTGCAATTGAATGTATTTGAGTATTTAGCTGGTTTAGTGTCTTAAAAATGGGGGATAAGACGGTGAAAAATTTTAAATTTTTATTTTTGGTATTATTGAGCTTGAGTTTTGTTTCATCATCTGCGTTGGCGGCTGATGAAATTCGCCGAATTGAGGTTGAGGGCGAAAAGCGTATTGAAGAAAATACAATTTTGTCATACATGACCTTAAAAGCTGGCGATGAATTTGATAATCAGAAACTTGATGAATCCCTAAAACGCCTTTATGCAACAGGACTTTTTGCTGATATCAAATTTGAAAAAGAAGCAAGAACGCTGATCATTAAAGTTGTTGAAAACCCAATTATCGTAAATGTTGTTTTTGAAGGCAATTCTCAGATTGAAAATGCACAATTGACAAGTGAAGTTCAGCTTCGTGAGCGCGCAGTATTCACCCGTGCAAAAGCACAAAGTGATGCAAGACGTATTCAAGAAATTTATCGCCGTAGTGGCCGTTTTGCTGTCACTGTTGAGCCAAAAATTATCGAGCTTGAGCAAAACCGCGTTAATGTTGTTTTTGAAATTGATGAAGGCCCTGAGACAAAGATCAAAAATATTATCTTTGTGAATAATAAAGCTTTTCCAGATAAAGATTTAAGAGACATCATCGTCAGTGAAGAAGACCGCTGGTACAAATTCTTAGGAGCAAATGATACTTACGATCCAGACCGTATGGAGTTTGATAAAGAGCTTCTTCGTCGTCACTATTTAAGAAAAGGCTATGCTGATTTTAAGGTAACTTCGGCTATTGCTGAATTATCCCAAGATAAAGAAGGCTTCTTCTTAACATTCACATTGGATGAAGGCGACCGTTATCGTTTTGGCGAAATTACAATCATCAACCGCTTGGATGGTGTTGCGCTTTCTGGATTGGATCAATATGTTGAGCCAGAAACCGGTGATTGGTTTAATAATGAAATGGTTGATGATACAGCATCTGCTTTGACAAAAGCCGTTGAAGAACAGTTCTTCCCCTTTGTTCGTGTTAGACCAGAAATTGATTTGGTAAAGGGCGAGCGTGTTGCGCATATCGATTTCATTATCGAAGAAGGCCCACGTATCTTTATTGATGAGATTAATATTGCAGGTAACGTTAGAACATTAGACCGTGTTATTCGCCGTGAGTTTGAATTAGCTGAAGGCGACCCATTTAACCGTGATCGCATTCAAAAGTCTGAGCGTAACATTCGTGATCTTGGTTATTTCGAAGATGTGACGATTCAACCTATTCCAGGATCTGCACCAGATAGAAGAAATTTGGATGTGACTGTCTCTGAAAAATCAACTGGAGAATTGTCGATCGGTGCTGGTTTCTCAACAGCGGATGGTCCGTTAGCGGATTTCAAAATTCGTGAGAAGAACTTCCTTGGTCGTGGTCAAGAATTAGGGATTGCTACGGTTCTATCGGGTGATCGATCACAAGTTGATTTGAGCTTTGCAGAGCCTTATTTCCTAGGGCGTGATTTAAGACTATCAACAAATATCTTCCATGTTCAAAGAGATTTACAAGATGAGAGTTCTTACGACCAACAAAGAACTGGTTTTGGTGTTGATTTAGGATACCCATTATCTCGTAACCTTAGACATAGCATCGGCTATAGAATTGTTAACAACACAATTGAAAATGTTCAAATAGATGCGTCACGCTTTATCCGTGAGCAAGAAGGAGAGCGCGTTACATCTGCTGTTTCACAAACATTATTCTATGACAAAAGAAATAGTCGCTTAACACCGACAGATGGTTACTCATTGCGTTTATTCAATGAGTTAGCAGGTCTAGGTGGAGATGCAAAATTCTTTAATACAGAAGTTTCTGCCGCGTTTTATGAGCCTGTTACTGAGCAAGTGACCTTTAGCTTGATCGGTAAAGGGGGAGCGATCTTTGGATATAATGATGATGAAGTAGCGATTAACGATCGTTTCTTCCTTGGGGATACAAGCTTTAGAGGGTTTGAACAGGCTGGTATTGGTCCACGAGATGTTTCAACAGACGACTCACTTGGTGGTACTAAATATTATACTGTTTCAGCTGAATTCTCATTCCCATTGGGTCTACCTGATGAGTATGGTATTAAAGGTCATACTTTCTCTGATGTCGGTTCATTATGGGATACACCAGATGTAAGTGCCGGTGTCCTTAAAGATGAAGCGTCAATTCGTGCATCTGCGGGTGCTGGTATTTCATGGGAATCGCCATTGGGGCCTATCCGTGTTAACTTTGCATGGCCGATTACAAGTGAAGACTATGATAATGAGCAAGTCTTTAACTTTGCCTTTGGTACACGCTTTTAATAAACAATTCATTTCAATGAAAAGGTTTAATCATGTTTATGAAATTATCTAAATTCTTTGTATTGTTATCAATCGTTTTTGTAATGACGACTGGATCTGCTAAAGCACAAGAATTGCCAATCACAATTGTTGATTTGCAGTACATTATGCGTGAGAGCAAGGCTGCTAAATCGATCCAAGATCAGATCAGCAAGATGAGAGACAAATATAAAAAAGAGCTTCAAGAAAAAGAAGAAGATCTTAAAGAAAAAGAAAAAGAGCTGATTGAAAAAAGAAAAGTTTTACAAGGCGAAGACTTTGAAAAACTTCGTAAAGACTTTGAAAAAGATGTTATCACAGTGCAAAAGCAAGTACGTGGCAAGCAAGTAGAGCTTGATCGTGCTTTTAGCCAAGCGATGGATGAGGTTCGTGCAGAAGCGGTAAAGATCATCGCTACTATGGCGGAACAACGTGGCGCTAGTTTAGTGTTACCTCGACAAAACATCATTATTGTCGATCAAAGTTTAGACATCACAAGAGATGTTGTTTCTAAATTAGATGCAACACTTGATAGTGTTGATGTCGACGTCGAATAAATTATTTATAAAAGGCCAAAATAAATGGTATCCCGTTTTTTTGAAAAAAAAGGTACATTTACGTTAAAAGAAATCATCGATGCTTGTGAATGCCAAGTGATCGGCGATATTGATATGGCGCGTGAAGTAACTGACATTCGCGCTTTGGAAGATGCTCAAGAGGGGCATGTTTCTTTCTTGGCAAATAATAAATATAAAGATGATTTAAAAGAGACAAAGGCATCATTTTGTTTTATTCACCAAAACGCAGTTAAATACGCACCAGAAGGCTTGGTGTGTCTGGTTTCAATGAACCCTCATAGATCATATGCAATCGCGACAACAATGTTTTACGGCTTTGGCTATGAAGCAAATGCGTCTGATATTTCTGCTAATGCTTATATTTCTAAAACGGCTAAGTTAGGCGATAATTGCGTTGTCAAAGATGCTGCGGTTATTGAAGATGACGTTGTCATTGGTAATAATTGTTATGTAGGGTATGGCGCTGTTATTGAAAAAGGCGTTCATATTGGTGACCATTCAAAAATTCATGCAAACTGTGTCATATCTCATGCTGATCTAGGGCATCATGTTCAAGTTTTCCCAGGGGCAAAAATTGGGCAATCTGGATTTGGTTACGCAATGGATCCAAGAGGGCATGTTCCAGTTCCTCAATTAGGCCAAGTTGTTATTGGAAATCATGTTGAGATTGGGGCGAATACAAGTATTGATCGTGGCTCATGGAAGAACACAATTATTGGTGATAATTGTGTGATTGATAATTTGGTTATGATTGCGCATAATGTTGAAATTGGTGCAGGCAGCGTTATCGTTGCACAAGTCGGTATCTCTGGCAGTACGAAACTCGGGCGTTTTGTTGTTATGGGCGGGCAGGCTGGATCAGTTGGCCATATTGAGATTGGCGACGGTGCGCAGGTCGGTGCACAAGCTGGTGTGACAAAATCTATTCCTGCGGGCATGAAGGTTAATGGAACACCTGCGATGGAATTAAATAAGTGTCTTCGCAAAGATGTTTTGCTAAGAAAGCTTGCAAATAAAGAAATTTCGCTTAAAACAAATAATAATAATGATTAATCAGGATTGAAGAAGAAAAGAGGCCTGCTTATGAGTGAGACAACAAAAACAACTGCTGACATTAAACGTATTAAGGAAATGATCCCGCATCGTTATCCTATTTTGCTTATTGATCGTGTTGAAGAAATTGAAAAAAGCACAAGAGCCGTTGGTGTNAAATGTGTAACTGTAAATGAGCCNTTTTTCCAAGGTCANTTCCCTGANATGCCAGTAATGCCAGGTGTNCTAATTNTTGAAGCNATGGCACAAACNTCAGCCGTTTTGGTTGTTGATACGNTGGGTAAAGAGTTTGANGGTAANCTTGTTTACTTCATGACAATTGANAATGCAAGGTTCAGAAANCCTGTTGTTCCAGGCGATGTTCTAAAACTTGAAGTAACCGTGGTTCGTAGCCGTGGCATGGTTTGGAANTTTGATGGTAANGCAACTGTTGATGGNAAGCTTTGTGCTGAAGCAACATTCTCGGCGATGATTATTGATAATCCAGATGAGAAGAAAAAAGCTTAATAAAACCAATTAATAAAGAGACATTTTTAAAATGACGAATATTCATCCAACAGCGATAATTCATGAAAACGCACAACTCGGGCAAGATGTTGAGGTTGGCGCTTATTCAATTATTGGCGAACATGTGAAAATTGGCGATGGCACGAAAATTCAATCTCATGTTGTAATCGAAGGTCATACGCAAATTGGTAAAAATAATCAGATTTTTTCATTCGCATCAATTGGTAAAATTCCACAAGATTTAAAATTTGGTGGCGAGGCATCACGCCTTATTATTGGCGACAATAACCGCATTCGCGAATATGTAACCATGAACCCAGGCACAAAAGATGACCGTATGGAAACGGTTGTTGGATCAAATTGTTTGTTCATGATTTCAACACATGTGGCACATGACTGTGTGATTGGAAATAATGTTATCATGGCGAATAATGCAACTTTAGCAGGGCATGTAATCGTTGAAGATTTCGCAATTATTGGTGGCTTGTCTGCTGTGCGCCAATTCGTTCGTATTGGTAAGCATGTTATGATTGGCGGTATGTCGGCTGTTGAACAAGATGTTATCCCATACTCATTGGTTGTTGGTGACCGTGCAAAGTTAGCAGGCTTAAACCTTGTTGGTTTGGAACGCCGCGGCTTTGATAAGGACGAGATAAAAGCCCTTAGAAACGCTTATAAAGATGTCTTTGAAGGCGATGAAGGTACATTTGCTAGCCGTCTTGATGGCGTTAATGAGGATGGCTCACTGGTAAAAGATATGGTTGAGTTTGCAAAAGTAAAATCAAAAGTTGGTCTTTGCCCATCAAGAAAAGCCTAAATCTAATCTCTTTTATTGAAGGGTTCATATGGCGCAACAAAAAATCAAAACAGCAATTATCGCAGGTGGCGGAAGCCTTCCTAAAAGACTGGTACAAGCCTGCTTGGAACAAGACAGAGAGCCTTTTGTCATTGGTTTTAAGGGGCAAGATGTTCAAGCCCAGATTGATTTTGAAGTTGGCATTGCATCTGCGGGAAAAATTATCAAAAAAATGCATCAAGAAAATGTTCAAGATGTTATTTTCGTTGGATCAATTAAACGCCCATCTTTTTCTGAATTAAAGCCTGATTTAAGAGGTGCTAAACTAATCGCCAAGATTGGCTTAAAGTCATTGGGCGATGACGCCTTGCTCAAATTTATTACAAAGGAATTAGAACAAGAGGGATTTCGCGTTCTGGGTGTTCATGAAGTCTTAGAAGAGATTTTAGTGCCCAAAGGCAATCTTACAAAAGCAAAACCTGATGAGCAGGCACAAGCGGATATTGAACGAGGGCTTGAGGTCGCAAGTGCAATTGGCGCATTGGATGTTGGGCAATCAGTCGTTGTTCAACAAGGTTTAGTCATTGGTGTTGAAGCTATTGAGGGCACAGATTCTTTGTTGAATAGGTCTGGTACGCTCATGAAAAAAGGTGCTGGTGGTGTTTTGGTTAAACTCAAAAAACCTCAACAAGATGAACGTTTAGATCTCCCGACGATTGGCGTTCAAACAGTTCAAAACGCAATTCAATCAAATGTCCGAGGCATTGCTGTTAAGGCCAATGAGACAATTGTTGTTGATTTAGATGAAATGATAGAGCTTGCGAACAAAAATAATCTCTTTATCGTTGGACTATAAAAAAGGTATCCTTTTTTACAGATAGGCGGTTTTTCTAAATGACAGGATTAGCATATAAAATTTTTGTAATTGCAGGCGAGGCATCTGGTGATCAGATCGCAGCTCGCTTTATAGCCGATTTAAAAGAGAAAAATCCAGAACAAGATTACCAAATTGTAGGCATTGGTGGTGATGAGCTTTCAAAAGTGGGTTTGAAACAAAGCCTTTTTCCAATGGAAACCCTTTCTGTAATGGGAATATTTGAAGTTTTACCAAAAATTTTAGAGCTCCTTGGGAAGATTGATATCACAGCGAAAGCCATCAATGATTTTGAGCCTGATCTTGTTTTAAGTGTTGATGCCCCTGATTTTTGTTTTCGTGTGATTAAACGCTATCAGAAGAAGTTTTATCCCAAAGCCCATGAAAAAGCACCAAGGTTTGAGCATATCGTCGCCCCAACTGTTTGGGCATGGCGCCCAAAGCGCGCTGAAAAAGTTGCTAAATTGCTTGATCATCTTTATTGCTTGTTTCCTTTTGAGCCACCTTATTTTGAAAAAGAGGGGCTATCAGCAAGCTATTTGGAACATCCATTTTTACCACTTTATGAACAACAATATTTAACTCAAAAATCAAAGCAGTGGCGTAAGGATAATGGCTATAGTGAAGAAGATAAACTCTTTGGCATTTTCCCAGGGAGCCGTAAGGGCGAGGTTAAACGCATGCTTCCTGTTTTTATTGATGCAATGAAAAAGCTTCAACAAACGCATCCAGAAATCAAATTCACGTGTCTGACTTTACCGAAGCTAAAGGGCGAGCTGGATGATATTTTTAAACGTTCAAATTTGGATGTGAAACTAATCGATGACATTGATCAAAAGCCGAATATGATGGGCGCACTTAATTATGCGATTGCAACATCAGGGACGATTGGTTTTGAATTATCTTTGGCTAAAGTGCCTCATATTGTTGCCTATAAAATGAACTGGCTCAGCCGTATGATGGCAAAGCTATTGGTTAAAACCCCCTATATGCATTTAACAAATATTCATTTGAATGAGGAGGTTGTCCCAGAATTTTTTCAAGAAGACTGTACGCCGAAAAAGCTTAGTATGGCTTGTGATGATTTAATAGAGAGCAAAGACTTGAATGAAAAGCAACGCTTATCATTCAATAAGCTATGGAACTTATTAAGAGCGAGATAAAAAACGCCCCTAAAAATAGAGGCGTTTTGTTTCTATAGATTTAGATAAATTTAGGCTGCGTTTTTCTTCTTATCCTTTTTAACTTCAATGCGATCAAAGCCAGTATAAGGACGAAGGGCTTCGGGGATAAGAACAGAACCATCAGCTTGCTGATATTGCTCAATCAGGGCAATGGGGCCACGGCTAAGCGCGATTGCAGTTCCGTTTAACGTATGAACAAACTCATTCTTGCCAGTTTCTTTATCTTTGAAACGAATTTTTAAACGACGTGATTGGAAATCAAGACAGTTTGATGTTGATGTAATCTCACCAAAATCGCCCATCTCGCCATTATCATTTTGTTTACCTGGCATCCATGCTTCTAAATCATACTTTTTATAAGCAGAAGCGCCAAGATCACCTGTGCAAATATCAACAGTTCTAAAGCAAATACCGAGGCTTTCAAAAATTTCTTCTTCTAATTCACGGATTTCCTCATGGGCAGCGTGGCTCATTGAGGGGTGCGTGAATTGGAAAAGCTCAATCTTGCTGAATTGGTGCACACGGTAAAACCCTTTGCTTTCTTGACCAGCAGAACCAGCTTCACGTCTAAAACAGTGAGAGAAAGCAACAAATTTTAATGGCAACTCTTCTTCGCTTAAAATCTGATCGGCTAACATACCGCCAACTGTAATCTCAGATGTCGCAATAAGACCTAAGTCCATGCCATCAATTTTGTAGATTTGTGACTCGTCTCCTCTGGGGTTGAAGCCAATGCCTTCAAGAACTGATTCACGTGCTAAATCTGGCGTCATTAAAGGGGTGTAGCCTTTTTTAATAGCCATATCAAACGCATAACGAGTAAGGGCAAGGTCAAGTAAAACGGCTTCATTTTTAAGGAAATAGAACTTAGAGCCTGCAACTTTAGCGCCACTTTCAAAATCGATTAAATCAAGGTCACGCATCAGATCAAGGTGGTCTTTTGGTTCAAACCCAAAATCAGGTTTTTCGCCAACGATTTTGATTTGTGTGTTTTCTTTATCGGTTTTTCCAACAGGAATGTCATCCGCATGAATATTCGGGATTGTCATCATATGTGCATTGAATACTTCTTCTTCGGCCTGTAGCTTTTCATTAAGGTCAGCAACATCTTGTTTAATTTGCTTTCCTTGTTCAATTAAAGCAGGGCGCTTTTCTGGTGTTGCTGATTTCATTTTAGCGGCGTTTTCATTACCCTCGGCACGCTTATCATCAACCGCACCACGCAAAGATTTGACCTTCTCATAGGATGAAATAAGAGCGTCCACATCAGCTGACATATTGCGATTTGCAATATTCTGTTTCATGAGCTCTTGATTTTCTAAAATAAATTTAATGTCTAACATTTTTTATTTTCCTATGTGTTAAGGTTGTTTTATATAAAGCGTAATCTAACCAAAAAGAGGGCTTAAAACAAGCCCTCTATTCGTTATCGATAGATATTTAGTCGGTTTTTATTATCTTTTGCTAATTGGTTTGAATTTTTTATCAACCGCACCGCTGTAAAGCTGTCTTGGACGACCAATACGTGTTGCTGGATCTTCATACATTTCTTTCCATTGAGAAACCCAACCAACTGTTCTTGCCAATGCGAATAGCACTGTGAACATTGAAACAGGGAAGCCAAGAGCTTTTAGAATAATACCAGAATAGAAATCAACATTCGGGAAGAGTTTCTTCTCTTTGAAATAATCATCTTCCAAAGCAAGGCGCTCTAATTCCATTGCTAACTCTAACATTGGATCATCAATATTAAGTTCGTTTAGGACATCATGACAGCTTTGTCGAATGACACTGGCTCTTGGGTCATGGTTTTTATAAACGCGGTGACCAAAGCCCATGAGACGGAATGGATCACTTTTGTCTTTTGCTTTTTCAATGAATTTTGGAATATTGTCTTTGTGGCCAATTTCATCAAGCATGTTTAAAACAGCCTCATTCGCACCACCATGTGCAGGCCCCCAAAGAGACGCAATACCAGCTGCCACACAGGCAAATGGGTTGGCACCAGATGACCCAGATAGGCGAACTGTTGATGTCGAAGCGTTTTGCTCATGGTCTGCATGAAGAATAAACATTTTGTTCATTGCCTTTGCAACAGTTGAGCTGATCTCATAATCTTCAGACGGAACACCAAAGGTCATCTGAAGGAAGTTTTCAGCCAAAGTAAGTCCGTTTCTTGGGTAGATGAAAGGCTGACCAATTGAGTATTTATATGTCATTGCTGCGATTGTTGGCATTTTTGCAATTAAGCGCATTGCTGATAATTCGCGTTGATCTGGATCATTTACATCCAATGAATCATGATAAAAAGATGACAGAGCACCAACCACACCGCACATAATCGCCATAGGGTGGGCGTCACGTCTAAAACCACGGAAGAACATGTGAACTTGCTCATGAACCATTGTGTGGTAAGTCATGTCTTTAAAAAATTCTTTATATTCAGCCTTGTTTGGAAGCTCTCCGTGTAGCATAAGATAGGCAACCTCTTCAAAGGTGCAATTATCTGTTAAATCTTCGATAGAATAACCACGGTGCTTTAAAATACCTTTTTCGCCATCGATAAATGTTAGCTCTGAGCGACAGCTTGATGTTGAACCAAAACCAGGATCATAAGTAAAGTGACCAGTATTCGCATAAAATTTTGAGACATCAACAACATTTGGGCCGCTTGTTGCTTCATAAACAGGGAGCTCAAATTCATCGCCCGTTTTGTTATTTTTCAAAGTGAAATTATAGTCTGCTGACTTAATATCTTTCATGATTTCCTTCTTTCCTTACTGTGTTTCCCAAGGACGGGAAGAGCTTCTTATGACTTAAAAGTAATACCTTTTGGAGCTGATATAGAATTAACAATAGCCGTATCAAGATTTTACTATTGATACAGCTATACTATCATAAAAATTTATTAATAAATAAATAATAAGGATAAAATTTTGCTATGCAGCACTTTCTAAAATGATGTTGTTATTCATCACCACATCTTCTAAACGCTTGATCGTTTCTTCTTGTCCTAGGGCGGCTGCAATCTCATTTGTCGAAGGCGATGATTTTGTGCCTGTTAAAGCAACACGAAGTGGCATTCCGACATCTTTAAATTTTAGGCCTTGGTCATTCACAAACTGCTTTAGTGTTTCTTGTACGCTTTCAGCTGTGAATTCTTTATCCAATTTTAAGGCCTCGATTAAGCTTGCTAAGTTTTTACGAGCATCAGCATCAAGGATTGGTGCCGCATCTGATGTAACTGGAAGAGGGCGCTTTTTCGCATAGAAATGAGCTTGTTCAGCCAGTTCTTTTAAGGTTTCTCCACGGTCTCTTAAGCCATCCATACCCAAAATAACGCGTCTTTTTAAAGTCTCTTCATCAACGATACCTTCTTGTTTAAGAAGATAAGGCTCCATACCTGCATAAAGAGTTTCTGCATCGGTTTCTTTGATGTAATGGGCATTGAGGAAGTTTAATTTATCAGGATTGATTTGTGCTGAAGACTTATTGACACCAGCCAATGTAAACCATTCAATTGCTTGATCCATTGAGATAATTTCTTCATCTCCATAAGACCAGCCAAGGCGCATGAGGTAGTTACAAAAGGCATCAGGCAAGTAGCCAGCATCCATATAATCATGAAGCCCGAGAGCGCCTTTACGCTTTGATAGTTTTTTACCATCTTCACCTAAAATCATTGGCATATGGGCGAAATTCGGCAAATCCCATTCCATCGCTTTATAAATGAGAAGCTGTTTAAATGTGTTGGTTAAATGATCATCACCGCGTACAACATGTGTGATCTTCATATCGTGATCATCAACAACAACAGAAAGCATATATGTCGGTGTCTCATCCGCGCGAAGAAGAACGAAATCTTCAATCTGATCATTTTCAACTTCAACATCGCCTTGGATTTTATCGGCTAAAACTTGAGAGCCTTCTACAGGTGTCTTTAAGCGATAAACAGGTTTTCTATCAGCCTTCTTAAAGCCTTTAGATTGTGCTGTTTGCTCATCTCTCCATGGGCTTTTAAAGGCGATATTTTTATTGCGTGCTTGTTCTTTTAATTTTTCGGCTTCTTCATCACTTAAATAACAAGCATAGGCCTTACCATTCTCAATAAGCTCATGAACGACTGACTTGTGACGTTCAATATTTAAAGACTGTCTGACAGGCTCTTCATCCCAATCTAGACCAAGCCATTTTAAGCCATTATAAATCACTTCAACGGCATCTTCATTATGGCGCTCTTTATCTGTATCCTCAATACGAAGAAGAAATGCGCCCTTATGGTGTCTTGCAAGAAGATAGTTAAATAAAGCTGTACGAACATTACCCAAATGCATATAACCAGTAGGAGATGGGGCAAAACGTGTACGAATAGTCATGATTGATAGACCTTTTAATTTGTTTATATAAATTTTATGATGTCATCGTTTTAGCATGTTTGGGAGTTTATAGCAATAAACAGCATATCGGTTTTATGAACAGAAATTTTAAATATCGTCAATTATTTAAACGATTAGAACTTCACACCGCTTTTGAGGTTGAGTTTACGCGTTTTGTTTTATGGCTGCCCTTGTTTTTGAGTATTGGAATAGCGCTCTACTTTGGTGAAAATTCTGAACCTGATAATATCTACAATATGTTTGTGCTTTTCGCAATATTGGCTTTATTGGGTGTTTTAGGCCGCAAAAGAGCGCTTATGCATCGTTTATATTCAGTTTTAAATTTTGTTGTTATAGCGAGCAGTTTGATTGCTCTCGGCTATGGTTTAGCAGACTTAAAAATGAGCAGTCTTGATACAAAATTGCTTCAAGGTGAGCTTTTTGGTGTTGAGATAGAAGGCGTTGTTAAGGCCATTGAGACAACCGATAATGCCAAGCGTTTTTATATTAAGATTAATAAATCTTCTTTTAGGGAAAATGAAAGCGGGCAAACAGTCAGGCTATCAAGGCGAGGGCGCAATCAAGAGATAGATTTCGGGGCTGGCGATATTGTGTCTTTAAAAGCAGTATTGCGTGGGCCATCTGCACCATTTTATATAAACGGCTATGATTTCCAAAGGCGTGCTTACATTGATGGGATCAGTGCGTATGGCTATATTATCTCTGATATCAGGGTTTTAGAAAGGAACACACAAAATTTTTGGTTTGAGAACACTAGGCTCTTTATTGAGAAAAAGATCTATAGTCATATTGATAACTCGGATACAGCCTCAATTGTTACAGCCTTTATGACAGGCGAGAAAAAAGCGATCAGCGAGCCAACATTACAATCTATTCGTGATTCTGGCTTGGCGCATTTATTGGCTATCTCGGGATTGCATGTTGGGTTTGTGGCGGGCTTGGTTTTCTTCTTCGTGCGTGCAATGCTGGCATTGATCCCAAGAATAGCGCTCCAATACCCGATTAAAAAAATCGCAGCATTTGTAGCTCTTTTGGCGGCGGCCTTTTTTACGATAATGGTTGGTGCTTCTGTGCCAACACAAAGGGCGCTTTTAATGACTTCAATCGTTTTGGTCGCGGTTATCATTGATCGGCGTGCGATTAGCTTAAGGTTGGTTGCGTTAGCCGCAACAATCATCTTATGTATCGCCCCAGAAGAGTTGATAAGCCCATCTTTTCAGCTGTCATTCGCGGCGGTTGTGGCCTTGGTTGGTTTTTATGAATTGGCGAGACCGTTCATGCAAAAATTATATAGGGATTTAAACCCGCTTAGGAAAATACTGATTTATTTCATAGGGCTTTCGGTAACGTCAATTATCGCAGGGCTAGCGACAGCGCCTTTTACGCTTTATTATTTTAATCACTTGGCTGTCCTTGGTGTGCTTGCCAACATGCTGGCCTTGCCCATAATGGGGGGATTGATTATGCCCTTTGTTATTTTGAGTTATTTACTCATGCCAATTGGATTAGCCGAGTATCCATTGTACGCCATGGCCTTTGGTGTTGAATGGATTGTGGCAGTTGCCAATTATGTTTCTAGCTTTGAGCTTGCCTCTATATCTTATGCTTTTAACAATTTATACATTCTAATTGGCATTGCTATTGCTGGATATACGCTGTTCTTTGCGAAAACAAAACTCTTTAAGTTTAGTGGGGTCTGTATCTTATTCCTGTTGGTGCTGTTTAGCTTTAATCATAAAAGCCCAGATATTCTTATCTCAACTGATGATTATATTTATGCCGTGAAAGACGAGCAGGGCGACTATGTTTTTTCTGATATCAGAGAAAATAAATTTATGATTGAACAATGGGCGCAAATCACAGGGCAAAAGACATTGTCGACAATACCAAGCTGTGATCAAGCAGGGTGCATATCCAAAATTGATAACATTCGTATTATATTTTCTAAAAACAATTCAAGCCTTTATGAGGATTGTTTCAACTCAGATATTATCTTTACAAGAAGGCGTGTGCCACATTATTTGAGATGTTCAAATGCACAAATGATACCTCTATCTTATTATAGAGATGAGGGTGTTTTAAGTGTTTATTTGAAAAACAATAAGCAAACCGAAATCATTTCAATTAAAGATAAAAGAGGTATGCGTCCTTGGACAGTTTATTAATTAGAACAAACTATTAATAGCGACTGTTTATTAAAAAAATTTTAGAGCTATTCTTAGTGATAACGTCTCATAAGACCTGTTAAGCGGCCTTGAACCTTCACTCGTTCAGCAGAGAGAATGCGTGTTTCATAAGCTCTGTTTGCTGGCTCTAATGCAATCTCACGGCCTTGTCTATATAAACGTTTTAAAGTAACTTCCGTATCATCAACAAGAGCAACAACAATCGCACCATTTTCCGCTGAATCACAGCGTTCAATAATAACAGTGTCGCCATCATGGATACCGGCTTCAACCATTGAATCGCCTTCTACCGTCAGCGCATAATGATCGCCACGCCCGACAAAATTATGCGGGACAGAAACGTAATCAGTATTGTTTGTCAAAGCCTCAATTGGTGTACCAGCAGCAATCTTCCCGTAAAGAGGAAGCTCGGGAAGATCATGGCTATATTCAACATTATGACTTTTTGAGGCTTGTTTTTTGGCCTCACTCACATCTCTTCCTGCGGAGAATGAGAGAACTTTAGAATCATTAGCCGTTTTTACAGTTTTAACACGTTCAATTTCTTGCTCATGAGGCATTTTTAGAATCTCAATCGCCCGTGCTTTATGAGGAAGGCGACGAATAAAACCACGCTCGACAAGGGCATTGATTAGACGGTGAATACCAGACTTAGACTTAAGACTAAGGGCATGTTTCATCTCTTCAAAAGAAGGAGCGATATCTTCTTCAGATAAGCGATCATGTATAAAGACTAAGAGTTCTTTTTGTTTTTTTGTCAGCATTGAAAACCTCATCGATTGATTGAGAACAAAAGGGGAATATGTTCCTTAATGTTCTCTAAAAGTTCTCATTCTGTCAAGCATGAAAATAACTTTTTTTGAAATTAATTATCTTGACTTCTGATAAGCTCAAATAATGCAAGGCCTGGATCGAGTTGTTCCATAAAAGATTGACCGATTAAAAAACCATCAGCGCTCGATCTTCGCATTGTTTCAATGTCTTTTTGTGTACGAATACCGCTTTCACAAATTCTAACAACATCGCCAGGGATTTTTGATAACATGGCTTTTCCAACATCTAAATCGACTGTCATGGTTTTTAGATTGCGATTGTTAACCCCAACAATAGATGGGTTTATGCTCATGGCTGTTTCTAATTCACTCTGACTGTGAACTTCGACCAAAATATCCAGTCCAATTGAGGCTGCGAGCTTATAAAACTCTTTGTACTGATCCTTGCTTAAAATCGCGATGATAAGTAAGATACAGTCAGCACCGATCGCGCGCGCTTCATATATTTGATACGGATCAACAATAAAATCTTTTCTTAAAATCGGCAGATTACAATTGTTCCTTGCTTCTATTAAATAACGATCATCGCCTTTAAAATATTCTTTATCTGTTAAAACAGATAAACATGTCGCGCCATTGGCCTCATATTGTTTTGCATGTAAAGAGGGGATGAAATTCTCTCTAATCGTGCCTTGGCTGGGGCTCGCTTTTTTAATCTCACAAATATAGCTTGGCTTATTGGCTTGTTTTTTCTTTAACAAAGATTCACGAAACCCCCTTGTTCTTGGCAGGCTTGCGATCTTTTCTTCTAAATGACTTTGTGGTGTCTGTTCTTTTCGAACAATCAGCTCTTCAGCTTTTGTTGCGCAAATACGATCTAAAATTGTCATGAGTTTAGGGCTTCTCTAAAGCGTTCAAAATGTTCTAAGGCTTTGCCAGAGGATAGAATTTGTTTAGCCAAGTCAAAGCCGTCTTTTGTGGTTTCAGCCAAGCCCATCATGAATAAAGGGAAGGCGGCATTTAAACAAACCATATCACTGTAAGCGCTTAATTCATCAACTCTTTCGCCTTTTAAAAGGTCATAAAAAGCGTTTGCATTATAGTTTGCATCGCCGCCCTTAATTGTATCAGGATCATGATCTTTAATACCAAAGTCTTCAGGGTGGATTGTAATTAGATGCTTTGCCTTACCGTCATAATAAACACAAGAGGTTGGCGCAAAAATTGAGATTTCATCAAAGCCATCATGAGAATGGACGATGGCGATTTTCTTGTGCCCTAAATCAATCAAAGCATCACAAAGCGGGTGTAACCATTTTTCATCAAAAACACCGATGATTTGATTTTTGGCTTGAGCAGGGTTTGCCATGGGGCCAATTAAATTAAATATCGTGCGATGCTCGAGGCTCTTGCGTATAGGCGCAGCTTTTACAAGAGAAGAGTGATAAAGAGGGGCTAATAAAAAACAAATATTTGTTTGCTCAAGGCTTTTTTGTTGTAGAGTTTCATCGGCATTAATATTCACATTTAAGGCCTCTAAAACATCGGCTGAGCCACATTTACTGGTTGATGCACGATTGCCGTGTTTTGCAATTTTAATGCCCGCAGCGCTTAAAATAAAGGCAACAGTGGTTGAGATATTATAGCTATGCATGCCATCGCCACCAGTACCGCAACAGTCAAATAAATCATAATCAGTGTTGATAAGCTTAGCTCTTTGCTTGATGGCTTCAATGGCACCGCTTAGTTCTTCTGCAGTTTCGCCTTTTTTATAAAGAGCAACCAGAAAATCTTTCATATCTTCAGAAGCAATTACATCATCAAAGAAAGCCGATAAAACAGAGCACACATCTTGCTTTTCAAGATTTTTATACTGTAAAGCCTGTTCTAAAGGTGTTTTTATTTCTTTTTTATAATTCATCTTGCCCTAAGCCATGGTTTTCATGTTTAATAGTAGTATTAAGTAATATAAATCATCATAGTTTGATTTAAACTGCAAGGTCTTTGATCTTTTTCATGAAAATTTCTTTTAATAAACGCCACATTCAAATTGCGAGCCTTTTAATCGGGGCGGCTTTCGTATGTGTCATGATTTATGCATTTATGCCTACGCCCAATAAGATCGTTTTAAAAGAAGACATTATGCAAGCCAAACACTATGAGGAAGGCTTTGAAGAAGATGTTGTTGTGCGTGAAGAGAAATTCGATGTGTCTTTTGACGACCAGATCGATCAAATCATAAAAGGCAATTTGGAAAAGAGCGGGGACATAAAAGATGATAGAGCTGAATTACCATTAATTTTAAAGCCGTTTGAAGAAAAGCCTGAGCCGGTTTTATATTCAGAGAAAAGTGATGCTAATCAAAGTGAGCCTTTGTTAAGTGAGAGAAATGAACAATACACACCCATTGATCCTGATTTAAGGCAAGAGCAAATTGTCGTTTTTGATATTGAGGAAAAAAAGAGCCTGAACTATGAGGTGACCCAAATTGCGCCACCTAAAGAACAAAAAATTACCGAACTGCCGAAAACGAATAAACCCAAAATTGCGATTGTTATTGATGATATGGGGATGAATTTTTCAAGGTTAAAAGAGCTCTCTCAAATTGCCCATCCGATCAATTTTGCCTTTCTTCCCTATGCAGAAAATTTGGATGAACAAACACAATATGCGCTTGATAACCAGCATCACTTAATCGTGCATATGCCAATGAAACCAAAATCAGATAGTGTTGATCCAGGACCCGTGGTTTTAAAACCAGGTATGAGTAAGCAAGAGATCAATAAAGCACTTGATTGGGGGCTTGGCTCGTTTAAAGGGTTTAAGGGCATCAATAATCACATGGGCAGTGCCTTTACCGAAGATTTAGAAGGCATGCGCACGGTTATGGCTTATTTAAAAAAGCAGGGTAGTTATTTTCTTGATTCAAAGACAACCGCCCAATCAAAAGGCCGCCAAGCAGCCAATGAAATTGGGCTTCCTGTCATTGTAAGAGATGTGTTTTTAGATCATAAAAATGAACTTAGCTATATTCAAAATCAGCTTAAAATAACCGAAGCGGTGGCTTTAAGAAATGGATCTGCAATTGCAATTGGTCATCCTTATTTGGCAACGATTGAAGCGCTGCGAAAATGGATGCCGATGATCGAACAAAGAGGATTTGAGCTTGTAACGGTTGAACAGCTTATTAATGAAAAAGCCCTTATCGTGAATAAGAATACAGAGCCTACTATATCTCTAAAAATTCCAGAGGCTAAAGCAAAATTAGATCAATCACGAGATAACAAATTAGAGCCAGCATCAAAAGCTACATCTGAAGTTCAAACGATCAAAATCGAACAAAATGCTTACTAATTAGTAGTTCTGCTCTAAACGCTTTTTATAAAACAGTGCGATTGTATCGTCATTAATCGTGATGTCCATATTATCACGCAAAGCCTTGAAATAGTCTCTCGCGATATCTTCTTTAAATGAACGGGCGATATTTCCCTTTTGTTCAATCAATGATGTATCTGATAAATCAATAGCTGGAACATTAACCTTGTTCAATTTAACAATCACATGACCTTCATCATCTGGAAGGTTAACAAGCTCATTAATTTCCTGTAGTTGGAAAAGTGAGGCAACCTCTAAATCATCAAGCGCAGATTTATTCTCACGCCCCAATGCTGTTAAGCGTGGAATACCTTTATAAGTTTTGAAATCAATCCCATCGCCAGTCTCTGCATAAGCAGTGATTAATTCATTTGCTTTTTCTCTAGAAAGCTCACGCTTTTTATTTTCTTTCCAATCTTTTTTCAATTCAGATTGAACATCTTCAAAGGCAGGGATAACAGATGGTGTAACCTTATCAACAAAGGCAATAATGAAATCGCCATTTTCATTTTCAACCAATTGTGTGCTTAAACCTTCATCTGTTTCATAAACGGCCTTTAATACTTTTCTAGAGCCAACAATGTCATCTTCATCAAAGATTTTATTGTTCTTTTGTTTTGAGCCAATAATGTTGGCGCTTCTATCAACATCAGCATATGTCTTCATTTCTAAATTCATATCTTTTGCAACTTCTTCTAATGTTGCACCACCTGCTAACATATCTTCAACATCATAAGCTGTCTCAAAAAGAAGGTCAGCGGCTCTTGTCTCTTTTAAGTCAGCTTCAATTTCTTGTTTAACGCTGTTGTATGATTTTGTTTCTTCTTTTGTGATATCTTGCAAATCAACAACAAACCAACCTAACCCTGTTTCAAGAGGACCAATGAGGCCTTTTTTAGAGGTTGAGAACACAGGCTCTTCAATATCTTTTGGAAGCTCGCCACGGGCATAACGATCAGCCGTGATATAGGCAGCAGTGCCACCTGTAACTTCTTCAACGGCTTTTCTAAGATCGTTTTTAGATTTGGCAGCTTTTAAAACTTTTTCTGCTTCTTCTTTTGTCCCCAAAGTTGCTTGAGATAAAAGACGAGATCCCTTTGTTGTGTAATCGCCATATGATTTGCGTGTTTCATATTCTTCACGCAGTAAGTCTTCATCAATCGCCAACTCTTTTAAAACGCTTTCATGCGTTAAACTAATCATTGAAAAACTTCGTAACTCATCTGTTCTGTAAAGTTCTTTATTCTCATCATAAAAAACTTGTAAATCTTCATCAGACGGATTTGGAATGTCACTATCTGAAATACGGACTTTATACATGCCTGCATCACGGGTTTCATTTTCAAAGGCAAGAAGATGCTGGCTGTAGCTTTCTGGTTTAAAATCAGTTCTGAAAAGCGCATTGCTAATCATACCACTAGCGATTTGTCCTTTTTGGTACTGGACAAACTGACCCTCACTTAAGCCTAGATTGTTTAAATATTGTTGGAACAATAATTGTTGAACAGCCGCTTTGCTGTCTTCATCAACAGGGGCGTTTTCGCCCATCATGCTATCCATCATTGCGCGAACCTGATCGGCAACAATTGTGTCTGAAACACGGATTCCTAAATCACGAGCCTCAACAAGAAGAAGACGAGATTGAACCTCACGCTCAATGATTTTATCGACAATCCCTTGATCCAAACCTTGCGCTAAAGAAAGGTTTTGATTGCGAAGCTCGGCCGTGACCAAACGATCGAGTTCTACAGTTGTAAATTCCTGACCTTCAATTTCAAACGCAACAGTGGTCGGTGCGCCGTCTCTAAAAAAGCTACCAACATCCATTAAAACAAGACCCGCAGTCGCCAACACAAGCAACCCAATAAAGATTGTTTTTAAGACCCAAGATTGTGCACCATCGCGCATTGATTGAAGCATAAGAAATCCCTTAACTTATATATTATCGATTCTATATTTTTATGAGAGCCCATCATAGTCATAGATAAAAGCCTTGGCAACAGGCGATTATCAAGTTTTAATAGGGTGGTTAATTTAATAACGATTCTAAACAAATGGGAGATTTTATGATCGACAGAAGTAAAAAGCATATCATGGGGAATTGGAAGATGAATGGCTCGGCGGAATTGGTTGATGTCTTTGGCGAGGCCTTTTCTCAAAATGGTTTACGTTCTCATGCGGCTGAGATGGGGATTGCGGTGCCTGCGTGCTATTTGGATCATGCATCAAAAAATTGGGATATGTATGGTGTTAAAATTGGTGCACAAAATTTATCGTCCCATGTCTCTGGTGCTTTTACAGGCGAGACTTCTCCTGTCATGTTGAATGATTTAAAAACAAATTTTGTGATTTTAGGGCATAGTGAGCGCCGCACATTGTTTGGCGAGACAAACCAAGATGTCTCTGATAAGGCTGTGAATGCGATTGATCACAACTTACTTCCCATTATTTGTGTCGGCGAGCAAGAAGATGAGCGCTTAAAAGAAATTCATGAATC
>PBIV01000006.1 GCA_002720935.1 Rickettsiales bacterium
AAGAATGTAACAATTTCTGCTTTTTTAACGGAAAATAAAATTGACCAAGAGGCTTTTATTGCAGAAGTTGAGGCTGATGCGAAAGAATTTTATGAAGAGAAAAAGGCAAAAGGCTTTAATCCAATTCTAAGTGTGTTTGCGGTATTTGTTGGCGCATCTTTAAAATTATCGTCTCTATTTAATAAGAAAAGTGAAAATAAGCGTTTTGTTGATGCTGATTCAACTTATAGACAGGAAAATGGCTTAAGGTTTATGATCAGTCCTAGAAAAGTTAACAGTGAGAGAGACGCCCTTAAAACAGCTTGTTTATTTCATACATTGACTGCCCCTAGAGTGAAAATCGTTTAACTTATAAATTTTAGAAATTCTAATAAAAAGCCCTAGAAAATTTTCTAGGGCTTTTTTGCTTTTTAAAGAGGAAAATAATTTTTATAGGTTTTCTTCAACCCAAGAAACAAGGTCTTGTTTAGAAGCACCACCAACACGTGTTGCTTTAAGCTCGCCACCTTTGAAAACCATTAATGTTGGAATGCCGCGCACACCGAATTTAGAAGGTGTCATTGGGTTTTCATCAATATTGACCTTACCAACTTTAACCTTACCACTTAGCTCATTTGCAACTTCGTCAATTACAGGGCTAAGCGCTTTACATGGGCCACACCATTCAGCCCAGAAGTCAACGAGCACGGGCTCATCACTTTTTAAAACTTCATTTTCAAAATCGTTATCACTAATTGCTGAAACTGTCATAAGGGGCAGCCTTTCTTTTGTTATCTCTTATTCTTATTAGAATCGTTATTGCTATTGATTAATATTAGGTCGACACTCTATAAGGGTCAAGATGTTGTGGCGATAAAATCATTAATTTACAGATATGCGTCCATAAAATCGCTGTTTTTATCTCCTTATCAGGGTAAATTTTCGCCAAAGCATCACAATAAAGCGCCATTTGTTTTAGATAAGCTGTTGGCACATCGTTTATATTTTGGGCGGCAGGGCGGTTGGTTTTAAAATCAATAATTAAAATTTCATTGTCTTTAATAACCAAACGGTCAATTTGACCAGATAGGATGTAGCTTCCTTTTTTTGCAGATTGGATAAGACCAGAAACGGGTACTTCAGCTCTTGAATCTTTGCCAAACACATCTTTAAATTCTGGGTGGTTTAGGACATCGACGATTTCACTCGCCCAGTCTTTGGCTGTTGATTGAGAGATGGCCTGAGATGCGCTCATCTCCGCATTCCAACGATTAAGGATAAAATTGGTTGCGCAATCCAAGCGATCTTCGGTCTCTATTTCGGGTAAGAATTGCAATAGATTATGGAGGATTGTTCCGCGTAAAAAGCGGTTATTATTATCGCGCGCAATTAATGGGGATAGAGATAGGGTTTCTTCTTCCTCATCCAAATTGGTTGGCGTTAATGGGAATGTTGGTGTTGGCTCTGCCTTTGGTGGCGATAAAAGCCAGTCTGGCAACTTAACCTCTTGTCCTTCAACATCATCTTTTGGCGTGTCATCATTTGATGGTTTTGAGGAATTGCTTGGCTCGCCTGTCTCCCAAATGAATGAGCGTTGCTCACTCCAAAAATCTTTTTCAATATCATTAATGAATTTGGTTTGGCTAAAAATATCCTGATTTTCAGCAAAATTATAAATAAGCTGATACCAGCTTTTTTCATGGATTTTATCATTTTTACTGGTCGTACCGCTTAAAATAACGTGATCTTCTGCGCGGGTTAGCGCCACATATAAAAGGCGTCTATATTCTTCATCATTTTTTGTAGTTAGCTGTTCTCTTAGTAGTTTTGAGGCTGAGCTTTCTATCGCAGAACTTGGCGCCCAAAGAGGGTTTTGGGTTGTCTCATCATAATCATTCCAAAAGAGAGTTTCGCGCGTAAACCCTTTATCAGAAGGGTATTTTGATGCATCAGCCAAGAACACAATTGGGGCTTGCAAACCTTTTGAACCATGCACAGTCATGATGCGTACTTGGTTTTGAATGTCGGCTTCGGCATCACGCTTTAAATCGCCCTCATCGCCTGCAAACCAATCAAGGAATTTTTGTAAATGACTGTTATGATTTTGCTCAAAAGAAAGCGATAAATTCAAAAACTCTGCCAATGGATCATAACATTCATATCCCAATTGAGAGACAAAAGCATGATAGCCAGAACGAGCACTTGCAGGACAAGGGCTTTCTAAAATATGGGCGAAAAATTCATAAGCACGATTGCCTTGTGCTGCTATTTGAAGGTTTTGTAAGTAAGCCGTTATCTCTTTATAACTCTCATCTTTGCTTAATACATGCCAGAGGCTTTTTCCCATCGGTAAACGTTTAAGCGCAAGGTTCATCAGCTCTTCTTCTGATAATCTGATCAGCGGGGATTTTAAAATTGTGGCTAATGTCAAATCATCGTCACGAAGTAAGCTCGCTTCAGCTAAACAAACGATATCCTTGATTGCGATCTCATCTTTCATTTTGATACGATCAACACCGGCAACGGGGATGTTCTTTTTCTTTAATGCCTTTACAATACGGCTCATGAGCGTGCCACGGCTTCTAAGCAAGATCATAATATCGCCAGCATTAATAGGACGTTTTTTTGCTTTTAAAATCTTCTTTTCATGAATCCATTTTGAGATTGTATCGGCAATTTTATGAGCCAAGCGATCATCAGCACTTTGATTGTCCAAAACTTTTATGGGCAACTTCCAGCCACCATCAGAGCTATCATCTTCATCTCTTGTTGGTTTTGCCAAAGGCCAAATTTCAAAGCAACCCGCTTGTGCCTCACGGTGGATGAAATGCTGAATAGTTTCTTTTTCATCAAGGGTAACGCCCGCTTTAATCCAATTAAGATTAAATAAATTATCAACTGTGTTTAAAACCGCGTCGGTGGAGCGAAAAGACTTGCTAAGCGGGACACGTACCAACCCACGCCCCAAAGCTTTTAATTTTTCATGAAAACGATTTCGTTGATAATTAAAACGGGTAGGATCTGCCTTTTGGAAGGAATAAATGGATTGTTTTTCATCGCCAACCACAAAAATGGTGCGGTTTACATCTTCGTCATAACGGCTCTCACCACTGAAAAATTCTTCACTAATCGCACTGATGACAGACCATTGATCAAGGGATGTATCTTGTGCTTCATCAAGTAGGATATGATCAATACCGCCATCAATTTTATATAAAACCCAAGCCGCACTATCACTATTATTAAGTAAGTTCACTGTGTAAGCGATTAGATCATCAAAATCGAGTTTTACATGACTTTTCTTTTCTTGCCCATAGCTTTCTAAAACGATATAGCCAAAAATGATCATGGCCTTGGTGGCTTGCAATTGCATGGATTGTTTATAGCGATCTTCAAAGGCGATGAAGTTTGCTTGCTCTATGAATAATTTCTCAATCGCTTCGGGGAATTCTTCTGCGATATCTTTTGTCGCAAATTTTTTGCGTGGCTCATCTTGGGTTGTTAAAAAGAATGATTTTAGGTTGCCAAAAATCGTTTTGTTATCGCCTTCAGCTCGCTTTTTCAACATGTTGTGAATGGACAAACAATTGTCTGCATTGCCCAAATCCGTTTTTTTAGAACTTGTGATTAAACAATCATGGGCGGATTGAAAAATAAGAGGGTCGAGCATTTGAATATAATTATCCAAACAAACATCTGGATCATAATCAGTTTCTTGTAAGGTTGAGGCTTGATAAATTGCCTCAATCGCTTCTTCGAGTCCGCCATGACTTTTAATAAAGTTTGAAAAGGCACTGCGCTCGCCGATGATTTTTTGCATCAAATCTTGGAATTGTTCCATATTCAAACGGATAGAAAGCAATTTTAAGGCTTGTTGCAATTCTTCATTGCTCTTAATCAGGCTTTCATTATGAAGTAACTCAGAGATAATATCTTTTAAAATGTCTTGGGCTTCACGCTCATCAATTACTGTGAAGTCAGGGCTAAGGCCCGCTTCAATTGGAAAGCGTCCCAAGAGGGATTCACAAAATGAGTGAATTGTCATGATCTTTAACCGATTACCATGATCAACCACGCGGGCAAAAAGTCGTCTTGCTTCCTTGATTAGCTCTTCATCTGGTTCTTCGCCTGTTAACTCAAACAATTCTTTTTGAAGCTCAGCATGGCTAAGTGCCACCCAATTGGAAAGCTTGTTTTGAATACGGCTTGCCATCTCAGCCGCTGCGGCCTTGGTAAAGGTAATACATAAAATACGGTCAGGCGGTGTGGCTGCTCTTCCTTTAGAGGGAAGGAGAAGGCGCATAACGCGCTCGGTTAAAACCTTTGTTTTTCCCGTTCCTGCAGATGCCCCCACCCAGACATTGTGATTGGGGTTTGAGGCCAAATTTTGTAGGGATGTTGCATCATTAGGATCAATTTTAGAGGCAAGCTTTGCCTCATCATCGGCTCTTTTTAAAATCTCTTCTTCGGATAAGCCTTCGCCATCATCAAAGAATAAATCAAAATCACTCATCCTTGCCCCCATTCTTGGAATCTCGATAAATGATCATAATCATTATAGGTGGGTGCTTTATTTTCATCAGGGATCGCATGAAATGGCATGTTCTCATCCATGAAGGCAGTCATTAAATTGATAATTCCGATTTCGGCTTGTTCTAAAAGCTCTGGCAATTTTATTTTACTTTTTACAGAAGGGACAGGGTCTGATTTAAACTTATCAGCACGGCTTAAAACCCAGTAGCTTAAGGCACCAACTGGGATGTCTTTATTATCATTTGCCCCCAATTTATACCCACCATTCATCGCGATCAAAGCTTCTAATGGCAGTTGTGGTTCAAAGCCATCTTTGACATCTGTTTTGCTTGGCACACTGCCTGACTTATAATCAATAACGGCAAGATCATCGTTGTTCCTGCTGATATCGATGCGGTCAGGTTTCGCGTAAAACTCAACGCTTTGTTTTTGTCCATCAGGGCTTTCAACTTGGAGTTTCCAATGCCCGAATTCTTCAATAATGATGGGTTTATATTTTTGACGCCAATTAAATTCATAAGCCACAACAACGCCTGCTAAATCTTCAAATCTGTTCCACCAGAAAGGACGAACGGCTTCATCAGGGCAATAAATGGGCAATAGTTTTTGTCCAATTTTTAATAAATTTTCTAACGGATTTGTGCCTAAATAATCAGAATTTTCTTTTACCCATTCTTCCATACAAGCATGGATAAATTGCCCTCGATCAGAAAAACTAATATCTCTGTTTAAGGGGTCTAATTTTTTTAATTTTAAAAACTTCTTGGTATAAAGCGCATATGGGTCTCTCATCCAAAGGCTGACATCACTGGCTGAAAAACGATTTTCGCGAATGGAAAGCGGTGGTTTTGGTGCAGGGCGAACAGCAGGCACAATTTCTGTTGGCTCATCAATTTTTTGTGCAAAATGGACAAGCTCACGATCGGGTTCTAATTGAATTTCTAATTTTTCCAAAATCGCTTTTAAGCGCACCAACCATCTAGATGGCGAGGCGGGGTTGCTCCCTTGTTTTGAAGAGCGTGTGATCAAAACCTCTTGGTCACTATCAAGTTTGCTGACAAAATCATGGGCGGCTAAACCAATCATTTTATCAGGGGAAGGCAGGCCAGCGCTTAATCGCATATGGCGGGATAAAAACGGATCACTTGGCGGGGCAGGTGGCCACATCCCTTCATTCAGCCCACATAAAATAAATAGATCAGCATCCACAAGGCGCGATTCCATCAAACCTAAAATCTGAACACGTGGATGGGTTCCAAATTTTGAGCGCACGCTAACACCACTCATGAAATGGCGTAAAATTGTTGTATATGATTTTGTCTGTTTTAACTTTGGATGAGCGCTTTGGTTTAAATTTTTCATGGTTGTTAAAAAGCGGGATAAAAATTGTGCAGCACATTCGCCATCATCGCCCCGCCATAAAAGAGATTGTTTTTCCTCGTCCTCTAAAATTTTATAAGGTCCCAAAGCTTCAGCCATTTTTAAATGCTCAATTAGAAGAGCATCAAAGGAAATATCTTGTTTTCCAAGAGTTGCATTAAATTCAGCTAATGCTGATTTAAATTTTTGGATATGGGGGAAATCATCTTCACTGATGCTTGGTGTTTCATCATATTTTTTAGGCGCCCTTAAAACGTCTATCTCATAGTGAGACACTTCTTTTAAAAGCTCGAAGCGATTATCGGCAATACTTAAATGATGTTTCATCGCACTTAATAAAAGTGCTTCATCTTTTGGTTTTGCGGCTGCTTCTGCGATTAATAAAAGCCAACGCCCCAAAGCTGTTTGATGTAAAGGGATACCCGCTGAATCATCAAGATCTAATCCCCAACGCTTCATCTTGGATGAAACATGACGGGCTAAATTTCTATTTGCGGTAATAATAGCAACTGTTTTTTTAGGGTTTTCTAGTGCCCGTCTTGTCGCAATTGAGATCAATTTTGCTTCTTCTAATTCATCATCGGCTTCAATCAAATTGATTTTCTCTAAGGCTTTGATCTCTTTAAATGTGTCTTTGTTTAAATGAAACCATTCATCCGATGTATCAGCTGGACGGTTCATCTCTCTTAAAATAGGGCTGATTTGACTTAGGGTATCTTTATCGCCGCCCCAGATTTTTATATCTTGGGGGGTGATTTCTAAAGCCTTGAAAAGTGTTTTAAATCCATGTTGGGGGTGATCGGCCTCCATGCTGTTCCAGCTTGCCTCATCAATATTAAGATCAACATTGGGCAAGATCACACCGCAATAATCAAGGTTGGCAACAACACGCATTAATTTTGCCGCCGCTGGAATTGTCCCTGTTACCCCTGCAATAAAAACAGGATTTTTGGGTGGGCTTTCTTGCATCAAATTTGCCCAAGCTTCTAAAAGCAGGTTGCGTTTTTGTGCTGTTTCAATTAAGCCATATTCATCAAGCCATGTCGGCCATTCTTCATTTAAAATATTTAAAAAAGTCAGCGTTTTCTGCCAGTGATTGGCATATTGATCGGGCACAATGTTTTTTAAATCTTCAAAACTAACGCCTTCGGTGGTCATATCGTCTAAAAAGCGACCCAAGGCAGAGGCCAGCATCAAGGCTTGCTCGTGATTGGGGGCAAGATCCGTTTTGCTTATAATCATTGAGGCCAAAATACATTGGCGCCTAACAGGATCAATTGTCGGTTTGATTGAAGCCAAGATTGAAGCTGTTTGTGCATCATTGGCCTTTAAATTTAGCTCATCTAAATCAAGATCGCCAAGGGCACGAATATCTGGCATTAATAAAAGCTGTCCATCAAAATAATTTAACAGCGTGTCTTTTAAATTTTTACAAGCCCGTCTTGAGGGAAGCAAAATTTGCATTTTTGCAAACTCTTCTAAATCAGAGCCACAGCGTTCCATCAAGCCATCGATTAGGCTTGTTAAAAAAGGTTTGTTGCTGGGGATTGTCCAAATATTCATTTAAAATTGGCTTTTTTCTTTACTTCAATCTCTTTGAAAAGGGTATCTGTATGCGCCAATGTTTCTGGCGTGCCTATATGATACCAAGCACCCGTTTGTAAATGCCCGAAAAGTTTGCCTTCGCTTTGTGCTAAGTCAAACAGCTTTAAAAATGAAAAGGCGTTTTCATCAATGCGAGGTAAAAGATCAGTTTTACAAATGCGCGCCCCTGCAAATAAGTAAGGGGCTGTTTCATCTGAAGTGCGTTTTAACTGACCATTTGATAAAAGATGATAATCGCCGCGCCCACCATTGCCCTCAACTTTTTCTTTTGGGAATAAAGACAACATCAAATCCATAGTGTCTTCGTCCCAAGCCTCCATCATTTCAAAAAGAAGATCATTGCCCCTGTCATCATGCCATAGCATGTCGCCATTAAACGCCCAGAAAGCACCATTTTTGAAAAAGTCAGGATAGTTTTTTAAAGCAAGTTTTGCCCCGCCACCTGTTTCTAAAAGATTATCTTCCTTTGAAATGGTTAGGTTTAATTGTGAGCCAAATTTTGCTTGTATCTCTTCCAAAGCCTTTTGTGCAATATCGGCCTTATAATGAATGTTAACTAGAATATTTGTGATGCCGTGGTTAACCAGGCGTGTAATAAGGCGCTCAATAATACTTACACCATTAATTTTTAAAAACGGCTTTGGGCAATCATCAGTTAGCTCACGCATTCTAGTGCCACGACCAGCGGCAAAAATCATTGCGTTTTTAAGTGTCATTTTACCTTTATTAAGATTTTCTATTGTCATGCCCTTATTCGCTTATAACTTTCAAAAGATTGAAAAGCCTCGTCTTTGTCGTGTAAATTTGATTGACCTTAGTGTGCGATTAAATGGTAAAACTTTCAAGCGCTTTTAATATTTTTTCATCCGCTACCAAGCAGGCTTGTCTTGTTTTTCCATCATCAGCAATTTTCAAAATTAAACGATATAAATTAGATGGCAAATAAGAGCTAATTTTTTCTGGCCATTCGATCAAAGTGATGGCTTTTTCTAAACTATCTTCTAAACCAATCTCAATAATCTCATCTTCATCTTCAATACGGTATGCATCATAATGATCCAGACGGTTTTTACCATCTTCATAATGTTGGACAAGGGTGAAAGTTGGGCTTGGAACATCGATATCATCTTTGCCAACCCAAGCACGGATAAAGGCACGCGCAAAAGTGGTTTTTCCAGCTCCCAAATCGCCTTGCAACGCTAAACAATAGCCAGTTTGAAAAAGAGGCGCCATAAGCTTGGCTAATTCAAGCGTGTCATCTTGTTGTTTTAATGTAAAAAACTGTTGTTTCATGGCCTTTTTAACGTTGAAAAGCTTTAAATTCTGTCCATAAAATGTTATATCAGACTTGTTTCAATAAATGAAAGTAAGAATTATGACGATCAAAAAAGATGTCGCAATTATTGGTGGTGGACCTGTTGGGCTTTTTGCTGTTTTTCAAACGGGCATGATGGGGCTCTCTTCTGTTGTGATTGATGCGCTTAATGATTTAGGCGGGCAATGCACAGCACTTTATCCGACAAAACCAATTTATGATATTCCAGCATGCCCCGAAATTACTGGTTATGGACTGATTGAGGCGCTTGTTAAGCAAGCTAAACCTTTTATGTCGAATGTCTTATTGTCTCGCCAGGTGGTTAGCATAGAAACCTATGAGGATAATGGGCAAACGCGCTTTAAATTAGAAACATCAAAGGGCGATCATTTGGACGTTGGTGCGGTTATTATCGCCGCTGGTGCTGGCGCATTTGGGCCTAACCGCCCGCCTTTAGAGAATATTGAAGTTAAAGAAGGGCATTCTGTTTTCTATTATATAAAAACGCCAGAACAATTTGAAAATGAAGATATTGTTATTGCCGGTGGTGGAGACTCTGCCATTGATTGGGCGGTGGAATTAGCACCAAAAGCAAAATCCCTAACCCTTGTTCATCGCCGTGATAAATTTAGAGCAGCTCCCAATATGGTCGCAAAAATGCGTGAAATGGCAAGCGAGGGTCTTATTAATCTTAAAACAGGGTATCAGTTATCAAGTTTAAAAGGAGAGGGTTTGGATTTAACGGGCGTAGTGTTAAAGTCTATGGAAGGGCAAGAGCTTGAGGTTAATGCACGCTATCTCTTACCGTTTTTTGGGCTCGCCAATGATTTAGGGCCCATTGCATCTTGGGGTTTGCAATCGGATCGCAAAGATATTCTGGTTGATCCATTGACCCAAGAGACAAGCCAAAAAGGCGTTTTCGCTGTTGGCGATATCTGTGCTTATGAGAATAAATTAAAGCTGATTTTAACGGGCTTTAGTGAAGTTGCTTTAGCCTCACATAAGATCAGAGAGTTTATTTATCCCGACCAAGTTTTCCATTTTGAGCACTCAACAACAAAGGGATTGCCAAAAAAACTTGCCTAATGGACACGAATATCTATATGCTTTATAACTTAATAAATTTTTTGATGATGTCATAAAATTGACAAAAAACAGGTGTAAATACCCTTGTCAGATATGAAGAAACGTAAAATAAAACAATTACCATTGCCCAATCATATTACGATTAAGGGCGTTCAGTTAAAGCTTCGTTATTTCACGATGCTTGGGTTGATGTTATTATTTTTAGCCGTTGTTGTATCGCTTCTTCCAGAAAAAAATATAGAATCAGGCGAGATTATCACAGCTCAAGATAGCGTGATTGAACCTGTTCGCAATGAGCTTGAGATTGATAGAGAGCAAGATCAAAACCAAGAGCCGAAGAAAAGAATTCCAATTATTCAAGCACAAGAAAAACCTCTACGCGTGACCCCGCAAGTGACACAAACATCTAAGATTATGTTGTTTGAACAAACAGGGCCATCAGAGGTGTTTATTCTGGTTAATGATCCAAATAAGCCAGAAGACTTTGAGCTCTTTACAATGCCAAAGGTTAAACCAGATGAGATCAGCAAATTGGCAACGGTTGAATCTGGAGACAATATGGTTGATTTTCTAACAAGAAATCATGTGAATACAACACAAGCCTATAATGTTATCGAAGCCTTTAAAACAGTTTATAATCCGCGCGCGGTAAAAGCGGGCGATGTCTTTGCGCTCGAGATGATCCGAAATAAAGAGACAGGCTATATGAACCTGATTAATCTTTCTTATCATCCAACTTTTTATGAAGAGATCACAGTTGCAAGAAAAGCTGATGACACGTTCCATGCGAACAAGGAAAAGAAAAAGCTAGTTTCAAAAGAACAAGGCACAAGCTTTGAAGTGATTAGTTCACTTTACGGATCGGCCGCTAAAGCAGGGCTTCCTGATCACGTAATAATGGATTTAATTTATATCTATTCATGGAAAATTGATTTCCAACGTGATGTCCGAAGTGGCGATAAAATCGATGTGTTTTACAGCGCGCAATATACTGAAGATGGTGTGCCAACAAATAATTACAATATTGTTTATGCCTCTATGATGTCGAGTGGCAAGGAAATCGAGATTTTCCGCCATGAGGATAAAGATGGCGATGTTGACTTTTATACAAGAGATGGCATGTCAGTGCGCCAAGGTCTCTTAAAAACACCGATTGCTTTTGGTCGCGTTTCATCGGGCTATGGCATGCGTCACCATCCAGTATTGGGCTATAATAAAATGCATAAAGGGGTGGATTTCGCAGCACCTCGTGGAACTAAAATCTTTGCCGCAGCCGATGGCGTTATTGATAAGAAATATTATTCAAGCAGCTACGGAAATTATATCCGTTTAAAACATACAAGCGGTATCAAAACGGCTTATGCGCATATGAAGTCTTTTGCTAAGGGGCTAAAAAATGGCTCAAAAGTTAAGCAGGGCCAAACCATTGGTTATGTTGGTACAACGGGGCGTTCTACAGGCCCGCATCTTCATTATGAAGTATTGAAAAATGGCAAACAGGTCAACCCAAGATCTGTTGATCTTCCAACACAAAATGTGCTTAAAGGCCAAGAAAAAGAGCTGTTTGATGCCAATGTTAAAGATATTGAACGCAGAGCACGTATTTTTCTGACCACTAAAAACAACCCCAATGTCAAAGTCGCAAGAGACGGATAAGAGGGCTTTTAAAAATGATGATCTTAAAGCCAGTCTCAAAACTCTTATTCTCTCTTTTTATCTTAACCACTGTTATTTTTTATCAAACACAACCAGCAAAAGCATCAACGGCGATGCTCTCATCACAAGATATTAAAACCTATTGCTTTAGTGATTATGATATTGATGTCGGCTATTGTGCAGGCTATATCACGGCTGTCGCTGATTTGATGGTTGAACACCGCATTTATGGATTTGAGGCTTGCTACATGGAGCTTAAATCCCCACAAGCCATGGTGCAAAAGGTAAGGGGCTATATTCGTAAAGACCCATCCATTATTCGAGGGAATGCCCGTTATATGATTGCGCATATTTTGGCGCAACTCTATCCTTGTTATTAATTTTTTACATAAATTATAAAGCTTGAAATCAAGGGTCACTCTGTGCTATAAGCTTAATCATGAAAAATCCAAGAGGTAATCAGAAATTCGTTCGTGTTAAAACAGCACGGGGGCGCAAAAATTCTTCAACACGTTGGTTGCAACGTCAGTTGAACGATCCTTATGTTGCCGAAGCCAGAAAACAAGGCTATCGCTCAAGGGCGGCGTTCAAAATTATTCAGCTTCATGAAAAGCTAAATTTGATTAAGCCTGGCATGAATATTGTTGACCTAGGTGCGGCTCCTGGCGGGTGGATGCAAGTGATGGCTGATATTATGAAGCCAGAGAAAAATGGCGGTAAGATCATCGGTATTGATTATTTAGAGATTGAGCCATTACCAAACACGCATTTTTTACAAAAAGATTTTACTGAGCCTGATGCCCCAGACATGTTAAAAGACCTTCTTGATGGACAGAGTGCCGATCTCGTTGTTAGTGATATGGCAGCGCCTACAACTGGGCACCAGCAAACAGACCATTTGCGTATTATTGATTTGGCTGAGCGTGCTTATTCATTTACACGCGATGTTTTAAAGCCTAATGGCACATTTTTAAGTAAAATTTTCCAAGGGGGCGCAACCGAAGATTTGTTGATCCCATTAAAATTGGAATTTAAAACGGTAAAACATATCAAGCCTGGCGCTAGTCGTGATGACTCATCTGAGATGTATGTTGTCGCCCAAGGCTTTAAAGGCAAAAATCCACAAGTCACAAAAGACTATTATTCTGTTGGAGGCGAAGAGTTTATCGATGCCGAGGATGATAGTTTTAATCCGCTTGGATAATTCTTCAAATTTTTAAATGTAAATTAGGTCTAAAATTTTGTATGATGCCTACAAAATTATGAGATTTCATTTCTTTTACAAAGGAACTCTTTTCCATGGCCAATTCTCACTTTGATCCAAGCACTAAAATTAAAAAAGAAGCGCTGACTTTTGATGATGTCCTTCTTCTTCCTGCTGAAAGTAACGTTATCCCTGCGGATACAGATGTGAAAACAAGGCTAACAAAATCAATTACACTGAATAAGCCGCTATTATCCTCTGCCATGGATACGGTCACAGAATATGAAATGGCAATTGCGATGGCGCAAGCGGGTGGTCTTGGCTTTATTCACCGTAATATGACCGTTGGCGAGCAAGCAGAACAGATCAGGCGTGTGAAACGATTTGAATCAGGGATTGTCGTAAACCCAATTACAATTCAGCCAAGCTCAAGTCTAGCAGAGGCACTAGATATCATGCAACGCTATAATATCTCTGGTATCCCCGTGACAGAACAAAATGGAAAATTGGTTGGTATTTTAACCAATAGAGATGTTCGTTTCGCTGACCAGATGGACACACCAGTTAGCGATCTGATGACATCAGAAAATTTAATTACGGTTCAAGACAATGTTGATAAGGAAGAAGCAAAAAGATTGCTTCACCAACACCGCATTGAAAAATTGTTGGTGGTCGATGATGAATATCGTTGCACAGGCCTGATTACGGTTAAGGATATTGAGAAATCAGCTCTTAACCCATTTGCGAGCAAGGATAAATATGGGCGCTTGCTTGTTGGTGCGGCTGTTGGCACTGGTTCACAAGGCTTTGATAGGGCGATGGAATTGGTTGATGCAGGCTTAGACGTGATCTGTGTGGATACAGCGCATGGGCATTCATCGGCTGTGGCAGAAACTGTTTTAAAAATTCGTCAACAACGCTCAACCGCCAATGTCCAAGTGATTGCAGGGAATATTGCAACTGGCGATGCAGCTATGAAGCTCATTGATGCAGGGGCAGATGCGGTTAAGGTTGGGATTGGACCAGGCTCGATTTGCACAACACGCATTGTAGCAGGTGTTGGTGTTCCGCAATTAACAGCCATTATGGATGTGGCTGAAACTTGTATTCGCCAAGATGTACCAGTCATTGCCGATGGTGGTATTCGTTATTCAGGTGATTTGGCAAAAGCGATCGCGGCGGGTGCGGATTGCGCAATGATTGGCTCGTTATTGGCAGGTACAGACGAAGCACCTGGCGATATTATTTTATATGAAGGACGCTCTTTTAAGGCTTATCGTGGTATGGGATCGGTTGGGGCGATGCAACAAGGCTCAAGCGGGCGTTATTTCCAAAGTGCGCAAAAAGATCCAAATAAATATGTTCCAGAAGGGATTGAAGGGCGCGTTCCTTATAAAGGCTCAATGCAGACGGTCTTGCATCAATTGGTTGGTGGTTTGCAATCATCAATGGGGTATACAGGCTGTGCAACATTAGACGAGATGAAAAAGAAAACGGAATTTGTAAGGATTACCAATGCAGGGGTCAGTGAAAGCCATGTGCACGGTGTTCAAATTACTAAAGAGCCGCCAAATTATCGTCGTCATAAATAGGTTGTTTTAGTGACTATAAAGATCAGAGAAATTAGGCATGATGAGGCTGAAATATTATCAAAAGTTGCTATAGAGACTTATCTTGATACATTTTCCGGTTTGTCTGATCCAGATGATATGCAAGCCCATATTGTTGAAAAGAAGTCTCCAGCGTTTTTTAGGCAAATGATTGCAACGGGAAAAGCGATTTTCTTAGGGGCTTTTGAAACCAGTGGTGATGTGCAAAAATTAGTTGGCTATATTGGATTATGTGAGAGCAAGGATAATGTAAAGGGGCGTCAGCCAACAAAAAAAGATCGTGCATTAATGGGCTTTTATGTGCTACCAAGCTACCAGAATAAAAAGATCGGCAAAAGCTTGTTGGATAGTGCCTTTGAACATGACTATTTTAAAGGATCAGACTACGTATATCTGGGCGTTTGGGATAAAAACAAAATTGCTTATGATTTTTATTTAAAATACGGATTTGAAATTGTTGGCACATATGAATTTATCGTCGATGGCAAAGTCATTGATGAAGATACAATTATGATTTGTGCGGTTGACAAAAATAAAAGACCAAAGAGAAAAGAAGACTTATAAAATGCAAGATTTTGCTTATATACAAACACTGATTGAATTGTTTGAAGATTTAGAAAAAACGACAAAGCCAGCGGATAGTTTCTTATCGGCTGAATTTCGCTCAAAGCGTTATATTGGTTCAAAAGATCGCAAAGTAATTGCCAACCGTTTTTATCGAATTTTACGCTGTGAGGCACGTTTGTCTTGGTGGGCGAAGAAAATGAATTTTCAACCGCGCCCGCGTATCAAAATTATTTTTGATGAAATTTTTCATGAAAATCATAAAACCCCAGACGAGGTTATTGAGCTTTTCAATGGCGAGCGTTTTGGCCCTGAAAAAATGAAGGGTTCTGAGCGTGAAATTGTTCATCGTATGATGGGGCAAAGCATTAATCACGAAGAAATGGACGAGAAAACAAGATTTGAGTGTCCTGATTGGGCGTATGGCCGATTAAAAGAAATCTTTGAGACATCAGAGAATTTTGCTAAGGAAATGGACGAAATGCTGGAGCCAGCTGAGCTCCATCTTCGTGTAAATGTTCTAAAAGGCGATGTCGATGCTGCGCAAAGTGCTCTTGCCAAAGAGGGCATTAAATCAGTTAAAGGAGAGCTTTCCCCGATTAGCTTAATCGTTGATGGGCGTCCAGCTCTTGGCGGGTCAAAGGCCTTTCAAGACGGTTTGGTTGAAATTCAAGATTCTGGCTCACAATTAATCGCTCTTTTAACAGGGGTAAAACCTGGCGATCGTGTCTCTGATTTTTGTTCTGGGGCAGGTGGTAAGGCATTGGCGATGGGTGCACAAATGGATAATAAGGGCAGCTTGATTGCAAGTGATGTTTTGGCAGGTAAATTAAGACGCGCAAAAACAAGATTTAAGCGTGCAGGCTTGAATAACATTGAAACCCGCCCGCTATCATCTGAGCGTGATAAATGGGTAAAACGCGCCAAAGGGACATTTGATGTTGTCTTAACCGATGCGCCATGCAGCGGAACAGGAACATGGAAACGAAACCCAGATATGAGGTGGCGCTTTTTAGGGCCCGATATGAAAGAATTAACTGATCTCCAAGCAAGTATTTTAGAAAGTGCCTCAAGACTTGTTAAGGCAGGCGGACAGCTTGTTTATGCGACATGCTCGCTTTTACCAGAAGAAAACCAAGATCAAATCCATAAATTCTTGGAAAAGAATACAGAGTTTGAGCTTGTTCCCGTCTCAGAAATTTGGGAAAGCCGTGTTGGTACACCAAACCCAGGCTTTACCGATATGATGGATTTAACACCTGCCATGTCTGGAACAGATGGTTTTTTTGCCGCTGTTATGAGACGCAAATCTTAAAGAATTAAAATCTCTGATTGTCTTTACATTCACTGGGAATGGGGCTAAAAATATAGGCACTAAAGAGTATTCAAAACATCCTTTTTTAAAAAAGATCTGAAGTTCCCATGAAAGTTAATCCTGTCCTTATTCTCGATTTTGGCTCGCAAGTAACACAGTTAATTGCAAGACGAATTCGGGAAAGTGGTTTTTATAGCCTGATTGTTCCAGCAACGCTGCCTTTTGAAAAAATTAAAGAGCATAACCCACCAGCGATTATTCTATCGGGCGGGCCTGCAAGCGTTATTGATGAGACAGCTGTGCCAGCCGATAAACGTATTTTAGAAATGGGCATTCCTGTGTTTGGTATTTGTTACGGACAGCAATGGATGGTGCATTCTTTAGGCGGGGTGGTTGAGGCTGGTCAATCAAGAGAATTTGGTAAAAGCTTTATTGAGATTAAGCAAGGGTGCGATTTTTTGCCCAGTAACTGGGCTGAACAAACAAAACACCAAGTGTGGATGAGCCATGGCGACCATGTCGCTAAACTGCCCGTTGGCTTTGAAGTTATTGCCGCCAGTTCTGGCGCTTCTTATGCTTTTATCGGAAATAAAGATAAGAATTTTTATGCGGTGCAATTTCACCCCGAAGTCGTTCATACGCCAGATGGCGCGGAGCTTATTGAAGGTTTTTTGACAAACTGTGCTGGCCTTACACCCAATTGGAGTGTTGAGGGGTTTAAAGACCAAGCCATTGATCAAATTCGCAAGCAAGTTGGCTCTGGCAAAGTTATTTGCGGGCTTTCTGGCGGTGTTGACTCATCTGTTGTGGCGTGCCTTCTTCATGAAGCGATTGGCGATCAATTGACATGTATTTTTGTGGATACAGGGCTCTTAAGATTAGGCGAGCCAGAACAAGTTGAAAAACTATTTAGAGAGCATTTCAAAATCAAGCTTGTCCATGTTAAGGCAGAAGAACAATTTTTATCTGCCTTAGAAGGTGTGAGCGATCCAGAGAAGAAAAGAAAAATCATTGGCGGTTTATTCATCGATATTTTTGATGAAGAAGCAAAAAAAATCGGTGATGTTGATTATCTGGCGCAAGGAACATTATATCCAGATGTGATTGAAAGTGTTGCTGTGCATGGCGATGCGGCCGTTACAATTAAATCACATCATAATGTTGGCGGATTACCAGAGCGCATGAAATTAAAATTGGTTGAGCCAGTGCGCATGCTGTTTAAAGATGAGGTTCGTGCTTTGGGTCGTGAACTTGGTCTTGATGAAGCCTTCATTAAAAGACATCCTTTCCCAGGCCCCGGTCTGGCAATTCGTATCCCCGGCGAGATTACAAAAGAAAAATGCGATATTTTAAGAAAAGCAGATGCGGTTTATTTAGATGAGCTTCACAAAGCAGGGCTTTATGATGCGATCTGGCAGGCCTTTGCCGTTTTATTACCTGTTCAAACAGTTGGTGTGATGGGCGATGGGCGCAGTTACGAATATGTTTGTGGGCTAAGGGCTGTGACATCAATTGACGGAATGACGGCGGAAGCCTATCCTTTTGATACGCACTTCTTGAATAATGTTGCAACAAGAATAATTAATGAAGTACATGGTGTGAATCGTGTTGTCTATGATATAACCTCTAAACCGCCTGCGACGATTGAGTGGGAATAAACGATAAGAAGAATAAAAAATCGTGATTAATAAGAAGTATAAAAAATCTCTAGCTTTTATGATGGCGCTGTTACTCTCTTCAGCGCTTAATCCTGTGTTCGCGCAAGAGGCTTCTGAAACAACAATTATAGAAGAAACAGTTGAACAAACAGAAGTTGTAGGAACAGATGACAAACCTTTTGATTTTTATAAAAGCATTGAAGAAATGCGCCCGCTTCTGGATCAAGACTTATCTTATAAATTAAAAGAACACGACTTTATGCAAGCACAAGAAGTACTGCCCATTGTGCCAAAACCAAAACCAACCTCATATATTGGGCAGATGTTAAATTATAGTGCGGTTTATGAAGATACCTTATTGGATATCGCACGCTCTTTTGATCTTGGCTATGTTGAGATCGCAGCCGCAAACCCAGATATCAATCATTGGATCCCTGGCGAGGGCGAGAAAGTTACGATCCCTTCCATGCATCTTATTCCCGATGCGCCAAGAGAGGGGATTGTGATTAATTTAACCGACATGCGCCTTTATCTATTTGATGCGTTGGGGCAGGTTGTTAAAACACATCCCGTTGGGATCGGTCGCGATGGTTTGGCAACGCCGCTTGGTTCAACCACAGTGGTCAGAAAAAAAGAAGGCCCATGGTGGTATCCAACAGAGCGCATGCGCCAAGAAGACCCAAGCTTAGAGCGCGTTGTTAAAGCGGGTCCTGAAAACCCACTAGGCACGCATGCCCTTTATCTGGGTTGGCCGACATTTGCCCTTCACGGTACAATTGAGCCATGGGGAATTGGGCGCCGCGTTAGTAGTGGTTGTATGCGTCTTTATCCAGAAGATATTATGAAGCTTTATCCGCAAATTGAAATTGGTACAAAGGTTACGGTTGTTGACCAAGAGTTTAAGCTTGGCTGGGTTGGGCATGATCTTTATTTGGAAATCCATCCTTCAAAAAGCCAAGCTTCAGATATTGAAAACCAAGAACCGCTTACTTTTGAGGCTCCAGAAGGTTTGGTTGAGCGCATCCATGAGGAGGTCTCAAACTTTGAGATGTTAGAGCCTGTTGACTGGAAAACTGTTAATTATGCGGTCTTAAAGCGTTTTGGCTATCCAATAAAAATCGCTTCTAGAAAAATGGAAATGGAAATTTTAGAAGGCGTTGACCCTGACCTTAAAGACGGTGTGGTGGAAGCTGATTTGAAAAGCACAATACCTGAAAAAACTGACAATCAGCCTGTACGGGAAGAAAAACCCGCTAAAGCAGAGCCAACAAAGATCCCCGTTTATAATCAGTAATATAAAACTCCCACTATAATTAATCGTGCGAAAAGCAACTTTTCGCATTTTTATCGTGTGACCGTTTTTTATTTTTGACTTTTTTTTGTTGAGGAAATCAGAGGCATAAAAAAACCCTCATGGAAAATCGCATGAGGGCTTTTAAAAAATATTCTTTAACTGTTAAAGAATTACTTGTCCATTGAACGGTTGAATGAACGAACGCGCGTACGCTCAACACGTGTCTCAGAAGTAGCAGACATTTCAGAACAATCTTCCTGCCAAGCTTCGTAGTGTTCTCTTGGGTAGTAATCACAGTTTGAGTATGTGCTACAAGCAGAGATAGTAAGTGTCATAACTGCTGCAACCATTAAATTTCTAGCTAATGTCATTTTAATTTCCTCTTTAAAATTGAAGTTCTTATTAAATAGAAAGCATATGATTTCAAACATGCATTCAAAATCTATAACAATTAGTAGCAGTTTTAGTTCTTATTGTATAGCAAAAAAATATTATTTATTTTTGAACCTTTAACAGCTTTTGTTAGTTTTTATTTGTTTTTAAAAAACTGGTCAATTGCGCCAACTATCGAGCGGGCAATTTTGCGTTGATGATTTGGTTTTGTAAGCAGGGTGGCATCGGTGCGGTTGGATAAATATCCTGTTTCAACCAAAACAGATGGAATATCAGGGGCTTTTAAAACGGCAAAGCCAGCATGTCTGTGGGTGTTTGGTAAAAGCTTAATGCCTGAACCGCCCATAGAATCGACAAGGGTATTGGCAAATAATTTTGATTGGTTCATGGTGTCTCGCATGGCTAAATCAATAAGGATATCGGCAACCTCGTCGACTTCTTGTTCTAAAGGAACGCCAGCAATAATGTCAGATCGGTTCTCACGCTCGGCCAGTCTTGCAGTTTCCTTATCAGAAGCATTTTCAGAAAGTGTGTAAATAGAGGCTCCCCTTACATTATTTCTTTGTAGCGAGTCAGCGTGAATAGATATAAAGAGATCGGCCTCGGCATCGCGCGCCATGTAAACACGCTGTCTTAATTTAATATAATAATCCCCGTCACGGGTGAGCATGGCCTCATAACGACCTGTTCTTTCAAGTTCTTGTTTTAAAACCTTTGCAATGCCAAGGGTAATGTCTTTTTCTAACACTTTTGAGGCACTAACCGCCCCTGGGTCTTTTCCGCCATGGCCTGCATCAATCACAATTAAACGCTTTTTAAAAGATTGTTTTGGTTTTGCTTTGGGTTGTGTGTCAATCTCTGGCTCAGGATTGATGAGCTTTGGAGCTGCCGTTTGTGTTAAAATCTTTAAATCCTGCAGGCTTTTAACACCTTTAATGTTGTTAATCTCACGTTGAAAAGTTTTTATATCAACATCTTGGATATCAATAACAAGCCTTGAAAGACTTTGTCCTTTTGCTGGCGCTAAATAAAAAATATCGCGAACAATGGCTGGTTTATGGGTTTCAAACACAAGGCGTGAAACACCATTTTGTAAAATCCCATAACGATATTCTTTGATTAAATCTTGTTTGCCACCAGAAATCCCACCATTTCTTTTCTCAAAACTTGGGGCAAATTGGGGTAAATCAATAACAATTCTGGATGGGTTTGAAAGGGCGAAGGCTCTAAAATTTGTAACGCCATTTAAATCTGCAACAATTCTTAATTTTTCGCCGTGATCGCCAAAGCGAATATCATCCACTCTTAACGCTTCTTGCGCAGCACGAGCATTGCTTGTATTGAATAAACACAAGACGGTTAGGGCTGTAATAAAAGTCAATAATAATAAAGACTTACAAGGTTTTAAAAAAAGGCTCATAGGGCTGAAATAAAAGTGATGAGATGGTTAAACCATAATTGAATAGTTTTATGATATTTGATTTGCTCATGCAAGTATAACAAAAATTCAAATTGGGTAAAAATAAGATTGCTGTTTTTATTATTTTCGTTTAATGTCGAAGCTTACTAGATTGATGAGTTTTTCATGCAGTCTAGTATTAAGAGTTTTATTAGAGTTCATCGAGGCGATGCGCCGCTTTAACGTATAGAGGCTGGCAGCACCGTCCATTAAAATAGATGGTAGGAGATTTACATGACCAATACGATGCTGGTTGACGCAACGCAACCTGAAGAGACACGCGTAGCCGTTGTCAATGATGATACACAATTACTTCAAGATTTTGATTTTGAAAGCAATATAATCAAACAGATTAAGGGCAATATCTATCTTGCCAAAGTGACAAGGGTCGAGCCTTCACTGCAATCTGCCTTCCTTGAATATGGTGGGAATAGACAAGCCTTTTTGCCATTTACAGAAATTCACCCAGATTATTTTAGAATTCCAGTCGCTGATCGTCAAAAATTAATCGAGCAAGAGCAGATGCAAGGCTCGGATGATGAAGACGATATCGATGATGACGATATTGAAGAAAATGAAGCTGAAGTTAAAGAAGATAAGTCTTCTAAAAATGCTGATGATGATAAGCCAAGTGTCGATGACCTAAGAAAGGCGAAATCTGAAGAGCC
>PBIV01000007.1 GCA_002720935.1 Rickettsiales bacterium
CATGGTTTTTATTAGCAGAAAATGAAGGCGAGATACCATTACCACCATACATGAATAGGCAGTCAAAAGAATTGGATCAAAATCGTTATCAAACGGTCTATGCGAAAGAACCTGGTTCTGTTGCTGCTCCTACAGCTGGATTGCACTTTGATGAGGCAATTTTATCATCTCTTGATGATATGGATGTTGATACGGCCTATGTTACGCTGAATATTGGCGCAGGAACTTATCTTCCGGTTAGAACAGATGATATTAAAGATCATCATATGCACAGCGAGTTTTTAAATGTTACACAAGAGGTATGCAATAAAATTATCAAAACCAAAGAAAATGGTGGGCGTGTAATCGCTGTTGGAACAACCTCTGTCAGATCGTTGGAAACAGCCGCACAAAAAGCTAAGAAGGGCTCTTTAATAGAACCTTATTGTGGGGAAACTGATATCTTTATTTATCCAGGATACAAGCCCAAAATTGTTGATGCTTTATTTACAAATTTTCATTTGCCTGAATCTACCTTAATTATGTTGGTTAGCGCTCTTGCAGGTTATAGCAATGTTATGAAGGCGTATAATGAGGCTGTTAAAGAGAAATATCGCTTTTTTAGCTATGGTGATTCAATGTTTATTACTTGCAATCCAGAGCCAGATTGTCCTATATAATAACTATGACAAAGAAAAATTCAAAAGCGAAGACAAAAGAGACAAATGATCTTGTGCCACCAAACGGTGACAATAAGGTGTTGCTTCATAGTTGTTGTGCGCCATGCGCAGGCGATTTGATGGAGTTGATGGTCGAGGCTGGCATTGATTTAACGATTTTCTTTTACAACCCTAATATTCATCCAAAAAAAGAATATGAAATTCGCAAGAATGAAAATATTCGTTTTGCCGAAAAAATGGGAATTGATTTTGTTGATGCGGATTATGATGTCCAAAACTGGTTTTCACGTGCAAAAGGCATGGAGTTTGAGCCAGAGCGTGGTGTGCGTTGTACAATGTGTTTTGACATGCGATTTGAGAGAACAGCTCTCTACGCCTATGAAAACGGCTTTAAAACAATAACTAGCTCGCTTGGTATATCTCGTTGGAAAAATATGGATCAAATCAATGATTGTGGGGAGCGCGCGGCCTCTCACTATCCTGATGTAGAATATTGGACGTATAATTGGCGTAAAAATGGTGGCGGGGCTAGAATGTATGAAATCGCTAAGAGAGAGAATTTTTACCAACAACAATATTGTGGCTGCATTTACTCGTTAAGAGACACCAATGATTGGCGTGAAAGCAAGGGCCGCGATAAGATCGAGATTGGCGAGACTTTTTATGAAGAAAAACTAAGCATCCCTAAATCAGAAGAGGCCAGCAACGCTGACCTCAATAAACATAAAAATGATTTTTTATCTTATAAATATGGGCAATCTTAAGCACTTAAGCTTCGATTTGACTTTCATTTAATTGTAAAATATCTGCTTGATAGGCTGTTGTTTCAACAACATCTTTTAAATCGACTCTAATTTCATCCTTTATATCTTTTACTTTTTCAACGATATCTTTGCTATCACTAAAACGAAAATGCATGTTGTAATAAATAAGAATAGTTGTAAAGGCAACAAATCCAAAATTAATCGCAGCTGTTAAATTAAACATGAAGTCATTTAAATGACTTAGACCATAGCCTAATGTCAAAAAAGCACTTAATCCCCAAATATACCAAGAGTGAATTGAAATATTATCTGGTTCAGAAGTAGCTGTAATTAAACTTTTGATTTGAGGTAAATATCCCGCGATTGAGATTAGTACAACGACTGGATACAGGAAAACGAAAATGTCCGCGATCATAAAACTTGCCCCCGCAAATTGTTAATTTTTTTCATATTAGAAACGCCATTAGAACTACGACACTGCAATTTTATTTTGCATAATATTAGCAACTATCAACAATTTTATCAATTCTGTCGGCTTTATATGAGTCTATCTGTTAAAAGTAAAAATATGGTAAATAAGGTTTTGGGAAGTTATATTTGATAGAATATCATACTAATAAATCTTTCAATTTTATGGATAAAGTTTTTCTTTGACGAAGGCTAAAAAGAAAGTTATTATTTTCAATAATCAAAAATTATTAAATAATAAAAATACATACGGAGAGAGGCTTTTATGTCTGTAGATAAGCAAGAACAATCAAAAAATTTCTTTAAAACTTGGGCGCATACAATTATTGGTATGGCGACTGGCGCAGGGGAGAAACATAAAGATTTATTACCTTTAGGGGTAACGGATGTTCAAGTAACGATCAGCCGTTCAACAGAAAAAGAAATCGGTGTTAAAAATCAAAATGTTGTATCGTCTGAATCTGGTATGTCTCAAGGTGTGTCAATTACCTTATATTCAGGTCAGAAAAAACTGAATTTCTATTTAAACAGCCTTAACTCTGATAGCCTTAAAAAAGCAATTGAAGAAAATGTGATTGCCCTTTCTTATGTTCCTGAAGATGAGTTTGCAGGTCTTTTACCGAAAGAAGACGTGTTTAAAGGCGCTGATAAAGATTTTGATGTCGTGGACGCTACATCTGTTTCAGATGAGAAATTAATTCGTTTTGCAAAAGAGATGGAGCAGGGCGCCAAAACGGTAAATTCTTATAAAAACTCTAGAACGATTGCGATCTCTTCAAGTGAGTATGAAAGCATGACAATTGCAACAAATGGGGTTGAGCGCTTTAGATCAGGCACAAATTTCACAGCGATGATTACCCCCATCGCTGAAAAACCATTAAAAAACAGCAATGACGTAGAGCGCCAAGTTGATTATGATTACACATCAACGGTTCACTTTGATGATTTAGAAAATCCGATGGCAATTGGTATAAGAGCCGTTAAAGCTGCCGAAGCTAAGTTAGGATCAACACAGCCCGATAGTGAAGAACTAACGGTCATTTTATCTCAAAGCGCGGCCTCTGGTTTCTTTGGAAATGCAATCTCTGCTATGGATGGGAATGCTGTTTATAAAGGCGCTACTTTTTTAAAGGATAAATTAGGAAAACAAATTTTTGCTGATAACATTACGATTTTAGATGATCCACATGTTCAAAAAAGTACGGCTTCAATGACAAGAGACAGTGCTGGTTTAGAAGTAAAACCTCTTAAATTAGTTGATAATGGTATCTTGAAACTCTTTAATATTAATTTAGAAGAGGGTCGTAAATTGGGCATGGATCCAATTGGGCGTCAAAATGGCCTAACAAATGTATCGGTAACGGGCGGTCAACGTTCTGTCGACGATTTGATTGCCGATGTTGAAAAAGGGATTTATGTTCTTGGATTTAACGGTGGAACGATCAAGATCGATGACGGTAGCTATTCAAGAGAAGCTTACGGCTTTATGATTGAGGATGGTAAGGTTAGAGAAGATAAACCAGTCTCTGGTTTTACTGTTGCGGGTAATTTGGAAAATATGATGTTAGCGGCTGAAATCGCCAATGATACGCCGACCTTACCGAATAGAAAAACAAACCTAGCAGCCCCTACAACAAGAATTAATAAGTTGAAAATTGGCGGTAAGTAAGCTTTTTTCAGAATAGCAAAAAGCCCCTTTAAACTGAGGGGCTTTTTTTTATTACTTTAAATTCGGGGTCTTAAAAATCTTATTTTGTGCCACCAACGGTCATTTTTCTAACCTTAACAGTTGGCTGTCCAATACCTGCAGGTACACTTTGTCCTGCTTTACCACAAGTACCAGCAGATGTTTCAATGCCCAGATCATTACCGATCATATCAATATTTTTAATTACCGTTAGGCCATCTCCAACAAGCGCAGCCCCTTTAACAGGTTCACAAATTTTACCATCACGGATGATATAGGCTAATTTTGCATTCATGTTGAATTTACCAGAAACAATATCAACCTGTCCGCCACCCATTGAGTTAATGAACAGTCCGTTTTTAACAGATTTAATGATATCTTCTGGATCAATGTTACCATTTTCAAAATAGGTATTTGTCATGCGTGGCATTGGTGCATGGGCATAGCTTTCACGACGACCATTTCCCGTTGGTGCGACACCCATCAGGCGTGCATTCATACGGTCTTGCATGTAACCTTGTAAAACGCCATCTTTTACCAGAACGTTGCGCTGTGTTTTTGTGCCTTCATCATCAAAGTGAAGCGAGCCACGATATGCACCACCCAAATCGCCTTGATCAACAATTGTCACTTGATCGGTGGCAATTTTTTGTCCAACTTTACCGCTATAGACAGATTGGTTCTCACGATTAAAGTCGCCTTCTAGACCATGACCAACCGCCTCATGTAAAAGAACACCCTGCCAACCTGGTGCCAAAACGATATCCATTTGACCAGATTCAATTTCATCAGCAATAAGAAGTGTCTTTGCATTTGATAGTGCTTGTTTAGCAGCCTGTTGATAATCCATATTATCAAGCAAATCTTTTGTCAGCATACGCCCACCAAGCGATGAGCCTGCTGTTTGTGTCTTACCATTTGCGTCCTCAACCGTAATGGCAACATCAAGACGGACAAGGGGGCGATCATCAACCATTGTCTCTCCTTCGCTTGTTACGATTTGAACGGCCTTATGTTCTGCAACATAAGCAACAGTTACATTGCGAATGCTCGGATCAAGACTTTTGGCGTAAGCTTCAATCTCATCAATTTTTTTGATTTTTTGTAAAAGGTCCATTGTCTCTAATGGATTTTGTGATGGGAATAAAAGCTGTGGTACGGCCTTACTTTCAAAATGTTTCTTGCCATCACGCCCTTTAAGAACATTTCTTGAGGCTTGAATTGCGCCTTTTAAAACTTGGCTATTAAAGTCTTCACCAAAACTAAAACCAGTGCGGTCTTCTTGGCCAGCTCTAAAACTAAAGCCTGATGATAGGTTACCGACAGAAAGGCGCATTTGACCTTTATCTTTTACAATTGATTCAGACGCTTTCATCTCTTGGTAGAATTCACCAAAGTCAGTGCCTTGTAGACCTTCTTGAATAAGTTTTTTAAGTTTTTCAGGATTTAAGTCTGAGTTTTCAAAAAAACGGTCGGTATTCTGGTTTGGTTTTGTCATGATTTTTTCTCTCCTGTTCTTTAAAAAGAGCTCTTCTTATAATAATTTTTTTATATGTAATATATGAAAGCTAAAGAGAGTTTTTATATCTGTCAAGAAAATTGCTTATAATTTTATTATTCGTAAAATAATTTCTCAATCATTGTCTTTTGAAATTTTTTCTTCTTCTGCTACATTATTTCTTAGCAGTTAAAAATAAATAGGGAGAACATAAAAATGACAAGTCCATTAGACCTTGTTGATAAAAGTCTTTATACAGTTTCACAAGACGGCATACCACAAATTCACAACTTTATTGATGGTAAATTTTCTAATTCACAAACAAGTGAATGGATTGATTTAACCAATCCTGCAACAGGCAAAGTGATTGCCCGTGTGCCACAATCTACCCAAAGTGAGATTAATCAGGCCGTTGCAAGTGCAAAGAGCGCGTTCCAAGAATGGCGTTATACGGCGATTAGCACCAGAGCGCGCATTTTCTTAAAATATCAAAGCCTGATCCGTGACAACATGGAAGACTTAGCAAAGGTTTTAACCTGGGAGCAGGGCAAAACACTTCCCGATGCACAAGGCGATGTTTTTAGAGGGTTAGAGGTCGTTGAACATGCTGCCAATATCGGTACGCTTCAAATGGGTGAGTTTGCCAATAATGTTGCAACGAGGATTGATACATACACGATCAATCAGCCCCTTGGTGTTTGTGCTGGGATTACACCGTTTAATTTTCCTGCGATGATCCCGTTATGGATGTTCCCGATGGCGATTGCGTGTGGAAATGGCTTTGTTTTGAAGCCTTCTGAACAAGATCCCATCGTTGCGATGATGCTTGTTAAGTTAGCACAAGAAGCGGGCATACCAGATGGTTTATTAAATGTTATTCACGGTGGTGCAGATAGTGTTAATGCCATATGTGATCACGCAGATATCAGGGCTGTCTCTTTTGTTGGGTCAACGGCTGTTGGAACACATGTTTATAATAGAGCGTCCCAAAATGGAAAACGTGCCCAATGTATGATGGGGGCAAAAAACCATTCTATCGTTCTCCCTGATGCCCATAGGAATAAAACAGTCAATGCACTCCTCGGCTCGGCTTTTGGGGCTGCGGGTCAGCGATGCATGGCGCTTCCCGTAACGGTTTTAGTTGGTGAAGCAAAAGAGATTATTGCGGATATTGTCGAAGGGGCTAAAAAATTAAATGTTAATGCAGGCCATGTTGAAGGCGCTGATTTAGGGCCCCTAATTTCACAAAAAGCCCTAAGCCGTGCTCTTGATTTAATCGAGGAAGGTGTTAAAGACGGCGCAACGTTAGAGCTTGATGGGCGTGATGTTATGGTTAAGGGGTATGAAGATGGATATTTCCTTGGTCCAACGGTTTTTAGCGGTGTGAAGACCGATATGTCAATCTATACACAAGAGATTTTCGGCCCTGTGTTATGTATCATTTGTGTCGATGATATTGATGATGCGATAGCGCTGATTAACAAGAATCCAAATGGAAATGGAACTGCAATCTTTACCTCCTCTGGCGCAAAGGCCAGACAATTCCAAGAAGAGATTGATGTCGGGCAAGTTGGTATCAATGTTCCAATCCCAGTGCCCGTGCCTTTGTTTTCATTTTCTGGCTCTAGAGCATCAAAATTGGGCGATTTAGGCCCTTACGGTAAGCAGGTCATTAATTTTTACACGCAGACCAAAACTGTCACGTCTCGTTGGTTTGAAGAGGATGATGAAGCGGGTGCGATTAATACCACAATTTCCATGAAATAAAATAAGGAGTTTTAATATGATTAAGACAATTTCATTTATCGGGCTTGGTAATATGGGCGCGCCGATGGCGGAAAACCTATTAAAGGCGGGTTATAATCTACATGTTTATGATATCAATAATGCTGTTATTCAAAGCTTTGAGGAAAAAGGGGCTAAAGGCTATTCAAATATCTTTAGCTGTGTTGATGATACAGACCTTGTCATAACAATGTTGCCTAATGCACAAATTGTTGAGACGGTTTATACAGACATTTACACAGCACCCAATCCGCCAAAATATGCCATTGATTCAAGCACGATTGATGTCATGGTCGCAAAAACTTTGAACGAAACATCCGCCAAGCATTCTATTGAAATGTTAGATGCTCCAGTCTCTGGCGGTGTCGGCGGCGCCAAAGCTGGCACACTGACATTTATGGTTGGTGGAAAGGGCGATGTGTTGTCAGATGTTAAATCCGTATTTGAGGCCATGGGCAAGAATGTTTTTCATGCTGGCGATGCGGGGGCTGGTCAAGCCGCAAAAGCATGTAACAATATGCTCTTGGCAATTTCTATGATTGGAACATCAGAAGCACTCAATATGGGAGCAAAATATGGCCTTGATCCAAAAGTATTATCAGAGATCATGAAACAAAGCTCTGGTGGGAACTGGGTTTTGAATGTTTATAACCCAGTACCAAATGTTATGGAGGCTGTGCCATCTTCTAATGACTATGAAGGCGGATTTTTAAGTGGTTTGATGTTAAAAGATTTAAACCTCTCGCAAAATTTAGCAAAAGCCGTTGGGGTTGAAACACCGCTTGGCGCTATGGCAACAGAGTTTTATAAAGACCATGCTGAAAATGGTTTTGAGAAAAAAGATTTCTCAAGCATTTATCAAAAAATATCCAAATAAGCTTGTTAAAGCTGGGCTTAAATTTCGTCCTTAACCTGACCATAGGCGAGGATCGCAAACAGACCCGTTCCGCCAACGATATTTCCTAAACCTGCCGCAACAATGTAACTGATACCTTTCATAATTGAAATATCGCCATTAAGGATAAGAAGGAATGCTTCTGCAGAGCCCGCAACAACGTGTGTGTAATCGCCAATCGCAATCAAATAAGTTGTAAAGAAGATAATCGGGAAAGCAGCTGTTTTATTACCAGCAACCAACCACACCAAAGACGCAATCAAGAAACCAGCAGGAATACCGCGAATAAAGAGATCTTGGAAATCATGAATAACGGCATGTTTTGAAATTTCAATCATGCTTTGGAGCTCAACACCACTTGCAAGCCCACCATGAATAAGAAGATAAGCAACGATAAATGTTCCCACCATATTGAAGAGGAAAACAACCATCCAAAGTTTCAATGTTTTTGTAAAGTTCCATCTATTAAAGTTTTCAAAGAGGGGAAGAATCACTGTGATTGTGTTCTCTGTAAAAAGCTGTAAACGCCCCAAAACAACGATTAAGAATCCAAATGTATAACCAATATTCTCAATCAAATAGCTGTGTGGCATGTGGCTTAAACGCATTTTAAGGTATGCTTCGCCAAGCAATGAAAAACAAATACAAAACCCAGCAGCAATCGCCGAACAAGCAAGAGAGAAGTTGGTTCTGGCCAATTCTTCACGACCGTCTTTTGCAATCACTTCGTAAAGTGTTACTGAGCCTAAACGTTGATTATCATCTGCAAGTCTTTTCTTCGACATAATTTAAATATCCTAAAATGTGTAAATATAATTTTTTATAGCTTAATTTCTTTTAACCAGAATGCAAAGGAAATAATAATGTCTTGTTTTTAGTGACTTCCAAACCATCTTCTTATAAGATTTTGAAAAATGTTATTTCGTTAAATTTATACAGGATTTAATAAAACTCATGAGTGACCCTAAAAAGCTTGCGAAAAGCTTAAAATTATTTGATGTCTATGCCATTTGTACTGGCGCTATGTTTAGCTCTGGTTTCTTTTTACTGCCAGGGATTGCCGCTTCTGTAACAGGGCCATCTGTTTATTTGGCTTATTTATTTGCAGGGGTTTTAATTTTACCAGCCATGTTGTCGGCTGCCGAATTGTCAACAGCAATGCCAAAAGCAGGCGGGGCCTATTACTTCCTTGACCGCAGTTTAGGGCCTTTAATGGGAACTATTGGTGGCTTAGGGTCATGGATCGCTCTTGTCTTTAAAAGTGCTTTTGCGCTTGTTGGTATGGGGGCTTATTTGGCAATTTTTATTGATTTACCGGTTACCTCTTTGGCTGTTGCCCTTACAATTGTTTTTGGGTTTGTTAATATCTTTGGGGCAAAAGAAACAACCTTCTTACAACGTGTTTTGGTAACAACACTTGTTGTGATTATGGGCTATTTTTGTTTAGAAGGATTAACCCATATTGGTGTTATGGCGCCGTTTAAGATTCCTGCTGGCGAAGATCAATTTTTTACAGGCGGCTTTGAGGGCTTTTTGGCAACAATTGGTTTGGTGTTCGTATCTTTTGCTGGTTTAACAAAGGTCGCTTCTGTTGCAGAAGAAGTNCAAAACCCAGATCGTAATATTCCGTTGGGCATGTTTTTATCTCTTTTAACAGCAACACTTATTTATGTTGTTGGTGTTATCGTTATGATGCAAGTCATTCCAATCCAAGAGTTTTATGAAAGTTTGACACCTGTTGCCGATGCAAGTGAAGGTTTCTTTGGTTGGTTGCCAGAAAATTGGGGCCTGTTTTTAATTGTAATCGCAGCCAGTGCAGCCTTTGCCTCAACAGGTAATGCAGGTATCATGGCGGCCTCACGCTATCCATTTGCGATGGCAAAAGATAAGCTATTACCGTTAAAATTCACAAAATTGAGCAAATTCCAAACACCAGCCTTTGCAATTATGGTGACAAGTGGTTGCATGGTTGCAATCCTAATTTTATTTGATATTGAGGCTGTTGCAAAATTGGCGAGTGCGTTTCAACTCCTTTTATTCGGTCTTATTAATTTGGCAGTTATCGTGATGAGAGAGGCAAAAATTGAAACCTACAGACCTGGTTTTTATTCGCCATTTTATCCATGGGTACAGATCGCAGGCATTATCATTTCTCTTCTTCTTATTTTGGAGATGGGAACATTGGCAATCGCCTTTACTGGCTTCTTATGTATCTTTTGTGCTGTCTGGTATTACTATTATGCCTTTGGTCGCGTTAAGCGTGAAGGGGCGATCTATCATGTTCATGCTCGTCTTGGTAAGCGTAGATTTGAAGGGTTAGAGCAAGAATTAGATGGCATTCAGCATGAGCGCGACAATGAAAAAATCGTCTATCAAGGTGTCTTGGCAAGAAGTGAAATTTTAGATGTTAAAAATCCTGATATAGGCTTACAAGACTTGCTTGATCGTGCGAGTGAAATCTTGTCGAAGAAGTTAGGGCGTGAGAAGGAAGAAGTTTTCAATAAATTTGCTTCTGAAGGTCATAGTTCATACCGCACATTGGCCGATAGTGTGTTCTTAAATGATGTCTTTTTAGATGGTATTGAACAACCCGAGATCGTTGTTTTTAGAGTGGATAAATCCATTTCAATTAATATTTCAACCAATAATCAACCCGCTTATAAAGTTGTTTTCCTAGCAATTCCATCAGGCTCGACAGGACTTGATACGAGACTGGCAAATCATATTAGTGAGATTGTGAGTACACAAGACTTCTTAGAAAACTGGGTTGAAGCGCAAGATGAAAAAAGACTAAGAAATTTACTTCTCAATGAAGAGTACTATCTTTTTGACTATGTAAAGGATATTCCAGCACTTTTAAATCAAGTTGATAAAGAGATCGCCCACATTGAATTACCAGAAGGGGTAAGCGTTCAAATGATTGAGAGAAATAATCGATTTATTATTGCCACACCTAAGGAAAAATTGCAGAATACCGACAAAGTTATTATTGTGGGCGAGTCTAAAGATTTAAAAGCATTGAAAGCCTAATTTTATTGTAATAAGTATTATTTTTCAAAAATTGAAAGTTAAATAAAAATTCAAAATGTTATCCAAACTAAAAAATACTTATCTTAGGGTTGTTCTTGATTTCCCGATGGTCACGCTTTTCGTGATCTTGTGTTGTTTTGCCTTTTTAGGCTCGCATATTCCAGACTTTAGACTGGATGCATCATCAGATACACTTAGTTTAGAAAATGATAAGGCGCTTGATTATTATCGGGATGTCAAAAAACGCTATGGCAGTGACGACTTTTTAATCATTACATATGCCCCTAAAGACCCGTTATTTTCTCTTGATTCAAGGCGCAGCATTCGTTCCCTTAGGGAGGAACTGAAAAAAGTTGAGACGGTTGATCGTGTTTTAACAATGTTAGATGTACCATTGGTTGAAAGCCCACCAATGACGCTTACACAAATTCAAAAAGAAGTAAATTCTATTGAAAATGGCGCTGATGTTGAGATGGCTAAGCAAGAGCTAATGACCAGCCCACTTTATCGCAATTTAATTGTTAATGAAGAAGGCAAGCTGACCTCAATTGTTGTTTGGTTGGATAATAATCCTCAAGTTTCTGAGTTGCGTGAAAAAAGGAATGATCTAAGAGCGCATAGACGAGATTTTGATCTTACCGAGAGTGAGAAAAAAGAGCTTAAAACTGTTACAGCTGAGTATCAAAGACTAACCGATATTGAAAACACGCAACGTGAAAAAACAATTGTCGAAATTCGCTCTCTTTTAAAGAAGTATAAAAAAGACGCAACCATATATCTGGGCGGCGTTCCGATGATTGTCGTTGATTCAATTAATTATATTGATAATGACTTAAAGATTTTTGGGGCTGGTGTTTTTGCGTTTTTAGTTATCTTGCTTTGGATGATCTTCCGTAAGAAGAGGTGGGTTATTTTACCGATGTTAACCTGCACGATCGTGGGGTTAGGATCTGTTGGTTTATTAGGATTTTTAAATTGGCCTGCAACGATTGTGTCGGCAAATTTTGTTGCCTTATTATTAATTTTTACATTGTCATTTTGTGTGCACCAAATCGTGCGCTTTAGGGAGTTTAGGGATAAAAATCCAAAAGCGTCAAAGCGTGAAGTTGTCGCAGACATGATTGATAAGATTGGGGTTCCTTGTTTATATATGGGGATTACAACAGCGATTGCCTTTGGCTCGCTTATGATTAGTGACATTAGGCCTATCATTGATTTTGGTTTGATGATGATCGTCGGGATTGCGTTCTCATTTATTATAACATTCACATTCTTCCCATCAGCCTTAATGCTTTTAAACTTATCTGATGAAAGCCATAAAATTGACTTTACAGACCGTGTTGCAGAATTCTTTAGCTATCTGGTGTTAGAGCGCGGAAAGCTTATTTATGCATTCTTTATCATTGGTTTATTGTTCTGTGGCTGGGCGACGAGCAAGCTTTATGTTCAAAACAGCTTTATTGATTATTATAAATCTCATACTGAAATATATCAGGGGATGGTCACGATTGATCAGCAACTTGGTGGTACAACACCAATGGATGTTGTTATAAAAGCCCCTAAAGATTATATTGAGTTTCAAGAAGAAGAGCGCGCCCTTATGGCTGAATATGGCTATGGCGATGAAGAAGAGCAGTCTTCTAACTTCTCACAAGGCTATTGGGTCTCAGAAGCTAGGTTTGATGAAATTGCAGCCATTCACACCTATTTAGAAAGCCTTCCTGAGACAGGTAAGGTTTTATCCTTCCACACAGCATTACAAATGTTGGATGTTGTTATGGGCGAAGAAGAGCCTCTTGACCGTTTTGTGCTTGGCGTGGTTTATAACAAAGCACCGAAGAGTTTTAAGGACACTCTATTAAAACCATATATTTCAGAAGATGGTAATGAACTGCGCTTTGGTATCCGTATTTATGAAACACAAGATGGGCTCAACAGAGATATTCTTTTAAAGCAGGTTTATAATCATTTAACCGAGAAAAAAGGCCTATCCGAAGATCAGGTTGAATTAACAGGAATGGTTGTTTTGTATAACAATGTATTGCAAACGTTATTTGCCTCGCAAATTTATACATTGATCATTGTTTTTGGTGTGATTTTCTTTGTTTTCTGGTTGTTGTTTAGAAACTTCTATATGGCGTTTATTGCCCTTATCCCTAACATTGTTATTGTTTTGTTCGTCTTTGGTGTTATGGGTGTGTTCAACATTCCATTGGATATCATGACGATTACAATCGCTGCGATATGTTTTGGTATTGCTAATGATAATACAATCCACTTTATTCATCGTTATATGGATGAATTTAAAAAAGACAAAAATTATGTTGAGGCGGTGAAGCGTTCTCACATGACAATTGGGCGTGCAATGTATTATACAGGCATAACAATTGGCTTTGGCTTTTCTATTCTGGCTTTATCAAACTTTGTCCCAACCATTTATTTTGGTGTGTTAACGGCGTTATCAATGTTGGTTGCTCTTTTTGCTGATATGACATTGTTACCGCTTTTGATCTTAGTGTTTAAGCCTTTGGGCAAACAAAAGTAATCATTTTCATATTTTTTATAAAAACTATTTGCCGACTCGGAAAAAGCGGTGTTATAGTCATCACATCATGAATGTTATGCAACAATATTTTAATTGGCGTATCAAAAAACGCGGCCAATCGGCGTCTGTTGTTACAGATAATGACTTTTTGGCTGAAAATGATATTACCAATTTTGATTTAGCAAAGGACCTGCTCATTGTTACGGGGCAGGGGATAAGAATGTTTGAAGATATGGAAGCAACCTCTCATAAAGAGGAAAGCCCTATCGAAACAGATAACACATCATCAAAAATTAGTAGGAGTAAAGATAAAGTGATTTATTCATTGGGTGAAGCCGCAGACTATGTTGGCAAAAGTAAGATGACAATTAACCGCGCTATTAAAAGCGGTAAGTTATCAGCCACTAAAAACGACAAGGGCGCATATGAGATTGATGCCTCTGAATTAAAGCGTGTTTATGAGAAAGATATCGCTAAGGCTGAAAAGAAAAAAGCAAAGAAAACAAAAGACGATACTGGTGTTGATGAGACAGTTTTAAAAGTTGCTGAAACACAAGCAATGGTTGATTCTTTACGCAAGCAACTTCGCCTAACAGAAGATCAACTTGATATGAAAGATGAACTTATCGATCAAGTAAAATCAGAACGCGATCGTGTTTATGCATTAATTACGGACCAATCAAAAGAGAGCAAAACAAAAGAAGAGCGATTAAACCGTGAGATTGAAGCCCTTCGTGACCGAGTTAAAAAAGTAAATGAAAAGCGCCAAGACACAATTAAGACAGCGCGTGATGCAAGACAACAATTGGTTGAAATGCGTCGTAAGACAGCTGAGCTAGAGCGTAAATACCAAGAAGAAGCAAACAAGCCTTGGTTCAAGAAGCTTTTTGGTTAAGCTAAAAAAATTATGCGGATAAGAAAAAGCCCTTCAAATTAGAAGGGCTTTTTTTGTTATTAAAGACTTTAGAACTTAAATTTATCTTTTTTAATCTTTTTAATTTTATCTTTGATGCTTTCCTCGCCTCGGATAACTTTGTTTCCAGCATCCAATGTTACATCACAAGGCGTATCACTTGGAATTTTAATAGAATTGCCAGCATCCAAAGAACAACCACTTCCAATTTTTTTTGTTACTCTTATGCTATTTCCTGCATCTAGGGTGGTATTTTTATCAACCTTATGCGCAGTAATGCCGTTTCCTGCATCTAAAGTGCAGTCTTTTCCTACTATTTCTGCGGTAATACTGTTGCCTGCATCGAGTGTTGAGTTATCCCCCACACTTGAAACTGTAATACCATTGCCGGCATTGATATCGGCATTTTTTCCTATATTCAGGGCTGAAAATTCATTGCCTGAACTCGCTGATAGGCTATCGCCAGCATTATTGATAATAATAGAATTTGCACTATTGATTGTAACATTTTCACCAATTTGTGATGAGATGTTAATACTGCAATCTTTACTCTGACCTGATCTGCCAATATTATCGCCACCAACAACAACGCCATTAATAATGACAATATTGCGTCCACCAGCAACATTATTAAAGCTTTGTGCTTGTTGTTTAGTTTTTGTTTTTAAGACGGCATGGTCACCAACACGAACACCAGAGATTTTCAATAAACCATCTGTAACGATGATATGGGTCCCATTTGGAATATCGCAAGTGATTTCCAAGTCACCCTGATGCTCGATTTTCTTTTCTGTTATCTCACTAATAATTTTTGTCATTTTTTTCATACCTTATGATAAAGTTAAACGTTTTTTAGGTTTTTGTGATGGTTTTGGTGTAATAATTCGCACAGGTTGAACGGCAAACTGATCTTCAAAAAGGTGAATTTCGTTGCCAATTTTAAAAACGAGATCGTCTCTATTGTAAAAAACTTCTTCCATGTAGAGGTTATTGCCTGCGCTGACCGTGCAAGATATCCCTAAATAACCACGGACATGAATATCTCGTTTTGCATTAAGCTTTGAGTTTTTAGCTGCATAGCTATTTAAATGAATATCTTTGTCCGCATTAATTTTTACATTCTTGTGAATATCATTAACCGTAACACTTCCCGCCGCTGATATGGTTGTGTCATCATAGACAACACCAGCAAGAACATCGCCATCGCTTTTAATGGTACAATTAGAGCCAGTAAAGGTAACTCTAACAAAATGGAGGGCAAATAGTTGTGTGTCGTTATTGCAGGCATTTAAGAAAATGACATTATCACTTGAGATAAAAGCACTATTACCTGGCTCGGAGTAACAAAAAACATTACATGATTTATCATCCTTGGATTGATTTCTAATGGTTTGAAGATGAACATCTTTGCCTATCTTAACGCCATTTCTTACCGTTAAATTGCCATCAGTGACAATAATTGTTGCACCATCTTCAATGGCTTCAGTGATGGTTAGATCGCCATCATGTTTGATGGTTTCGCCATTTGTAACACGTTGAATTTCTTGCGTCATATTTCTTCCTAATAATTATTAACATAACAATATGGTTTTGAAAAATATTTGTCAAATTATAAAATTCTAATTTTTTTTTGGAATCTTGAACAAACTTAAAGAAAAGCCTTGCTTTTAGGGCATGAAATAGGCTTAAACTAAACTATATCAATAAAACAACTAATCGCATTAATGAATGGAGATATTATGATGCAATTAAAAATGCCAGATGGCTCAATGAGGGATTTTGATGATGGTTTAAATGGCTATGAGGTGTCACGAACTATCAGCACGTCATTGGCGAAAAAGGCAATTGCAATCAAAGTTAATGGCGAATTAAAAGATTTAAGTGACGAAGTTGAAAATGGTGCAGCCATTCAGATCATTACTGTTGATGATGCAGAAGGCCTTGAGATTATGCGCCACACTGTTACGGCACAAGTTTTGGCGCGTGCTGTTAAAAATCTTTATCCATCGGCAAAATTAGCGATTGGCCCAACAATTGATGATGGCTTTTACTATGATGTTGAGCTTGATAAGCCTTTATCAGAAGAAGATCTTGAAGCGATCGAAGAAGAGATGAAAAAGATCGTCTCTAGCAAGTCCGAGATTGAGAAAAAATACTACACCAAGGCTGAGGCAATCGCTTTATTTAAAGAGCGCGGCGAAGAGTATAAAATTGAGATTATTGAAGGCTCTGGCCAAGATGAGAATTTACAGATTTATCATCAAGGCGATACAGGCTTTATCGATTTATGTCGTGGCCCTCACTTAAACAGCCTTGCGCTTGTTGGTGCTTTTAAACTTCTGAAAGTTTCAGGGGCTTATTGGAGAGGGGATAGCAACAATAAAATGCTAACCCGTATCTATGGGACGGCTTGGAAAGATCAAAAGGCTTTGGATGCTTACCTAAATCGTTTGGAAGAAGCAGAGCGCCGTGACCACCGTAAAATTGGTAAAATTATGAATCTTTTCCATTTCCAAGATGAAGCACCAGGGCAAGTTTTCTGGCATCATAATGGCTGGACAATTTATACAGCGCTCATGGAATTCATGCGTGAGAAAATTAAGAAATATGATTATATCGAGGTTAATACCCCGCAAATGCTTGACTCAAGGTTCTGGAAGGCTTCTGGTCACTGGGATAAATATCAAGACAATATGTTTGTTATTGATGATGAAGAAGGTAGCCGTGAAAACCCATTTGCCTTAAAGCCAATGAGTTGTCCAGGCAACGCCCAGCTTTATAATTCAGATTTAAGATCATATCGTGATTTGCCGCTTCGCATGGCGGAATTTGGTCATGTCTTTAGACAAGAAGCAAGTGGCGCACGTCATGGTTTGATGCGCGTTCAAGCCTTTACACAAGATGATGCGCATATTTTCTGTACAGATGAGCAGCTTGAAGATGAAGTTGTTTTAATGTGTGATCTGATCAAAGAAGCTTATACGGATCTTGGGTTAGCGGATGATATTACAATCAATTTCTCAACACGCCCAGAAATGCGCATTGGTTCAGATGAAGATTGGGATCGTGCAGAAGCAGCCTTGCAAAAAGTTTTAGACCGTATTGGTATGAAATGGCAGTTAAATGAAGGTGATGGAGCGTTCTATGCCCCTAAGCTAGACTTTATCTTAACAGATGCAATTGGTCGTACATGGCAGTGTGGTACAATTCAGGTTGATATGAACATGCCAAACCGTCTAAATATGACTTATACAGGTGAAGATGGTCAAAAGCATACGCCACACATGATTCACCGCGCGATCTTTGGCTCAATTGAGCGTTTTATCGGTGTTATGATTGAACATTACGCTGGTAACTTCCCATTATGGTTGTCGCCAACACAGCTTGTTATTACAGGTATTCGTTCAGATCATAATGAGTATGCAGAAGAAATTTATGCGATGTTTAAAAAAGAAGGCATTCGTGTGAAGTTTGATGACCGTAACGAGAAAGTGAATTATAAGGTTCGCGATCACATGTCCAAAAAAGTTACCTATGTTGGCGTTGTCGGCGATAAAGAAGTCGAAAACCGCACAATCACAGTTCGTCGCCTTGGTGTGAATAAGCAAAAAACCTATTCAATCGAAGAGTTCAGAGATATGATGGTTGAAGAGATTAAGACAAGAGCGCTTCCGCCAAAAACAGAAGAATAATTCTTGATGAGACATTTAAAAGGAAAGCCCCAGAATGCTGGGGCTTTTTTTTATTTTGAGATATGAGCAACCAGCTCCATATGTGTTGTCCATGGGAATTGATCGACAAGCCTTATTTGTTTTATCTTAAAACCGTCTTCGCTTAAAATATTCATATCACGCGCAAAACTTGATGGGTTACAAGACACATAGATAAACTCATTAATATCACTCATCGCGATTTCTTGGCACTGTGCTTTTGCCCCTGCGCGAGGGGGGTCTAAAACAAGGCTATCAAACTGATTAAGCTCGTCACATGTTACGGGGGCTTTGAATAAGTCACGCTGCTTAGCATGTTGTAATCCAGCTGTTTTCAGGGTTTTTATAGATTTATTGTCAATCTCAAAGGCTGTAACATTGATGCCGCTTTCTAATAATCTACCTGTAAAAGTTCCATTGCCAGAAAAGAGGTCAGCGATGGTTTTTGGCGTTGTATCAAAATTTTGTAACATCTGTAACATTGTGTTTGATAATGCCTCTTCTCCTTGCTCGGAGGGCTGTAAAAAAGCCAGTGCAGGCAATTTAACATTGAGCGTACCAAATTTCGCGTAGAGAGGGTTTTTCTCTAACAATAATTCTGGATTATCGCGATCCCTCATGCGCCAGCTAATGCGCGCAACTTTAGTATTGTGAATGATATCAGCTGTTGCTTGAAGTACATTGAGCTCATCACGTGTTTTCTCGCCAATAGGGCCTGTCAGAACCATGTCATAGCCTTGCGCATCATTATTGATCTTTTGTAAAAACAGATCACAAGCCTTACCAGTTTTTAGAATATCCATTAGATAAGGGCGAAGGCTGTCCTTGACTTCTAAGAGCTCAGGCAAAGTAATTGGACATTCTTTTAAATTAAATACATGGTTTGAACGTCTCTGATTAAAGCCGATGATAAGATCATTGTTACGCTTGATACAGGTAAAAGTAGCACGGCGTCTTGTCTGGCTATCGGTAAAGATTGTTGGTAAGAATTTTGGTTTATAGCCAATTCGATCAATAATTAACTCTTTTATCGCTTGTTCTTTCCAGCTTTTATAAAAATCATCTTTCATATGCTGTAGCTGACAGCCGCCACACTGCTCAAAATGGTTGCAAACTGGTGTTTGACGGTTCGGAGATGGTTTTACAATATTTTTGATGCTTGCTCTGGTTAATCCATCTTTTGTTTTTTTGAGATCGACATCAACGATTTCATCGGCAAGCCCATGTTCAACAAAGACATGCTCGCCAGTTTCTAAAGCGGCTAAACCGTCTCCTTGTGCGCCAATTTTGTCAATTTTTAAAGATATTGTCATTATTTTAAGCCAAATTATTGCCTTGCATTAAAAAAAACTTTCTTTTTTCTAGCATAATCTGGTAGAAGAAGACGAGAAAAATAAAGCTTTTATAGCGCATATATATTAAGGACATGAATTCACATGACAGATAAAATTAAAAATATTGCCATTATTGCTCACGTTGACCATGGTAAAACAACTCTTATTGACTCTCTAATGAAGCAAAGCGGTATGTTCCGTGATAATCAGAAAGTTGATGAACGTGTCATGGATTCAGGCGACCTTGAAAAAGAGCGCGGTATCACAATTTTAGCAAAACCAACATCTATTCGTTGGAATGATGTTCGTATCAATATTATTGATACACCAGGCCACGCCGATTTTGGTGGTGAGGTTGAGCGTGTTCTTCACATGGCTGATGGTGTTATCCTTCTTTGTGATGCAGCCGAAGGTCCAATGCCACAAACAAAATTCGTGCTTGGTAAAGCGCTTGCCCAAGGGTTAAAACCAATCGTAATCATCAATAAGGTTGACCGCCCAGATGGCCGCCCAGAAGAAGTTATTGATGAAGTCTTTGATTTATTCGTATCTCTTGATGCTAATGATGAACAGCTTGATTTCCCAATCATGTATGCGTCTGGCCGTGATGGCTGGTGTGCGGCTGAATTGGACGATCCAAGAGAAAATTTACACCCACTTTTAAACTTAATCCTAGAGCACACGCCAGACCCAGCCGTTGATCCATCTAAGCCATTTGCGATGTTGGCAACATTGCTTGATTCTGATCCGTTTTTGGGGCGTTGCTTAACAGGTCGCGTAGTTCAAGGCTCTGCTAAGGTTAATACAAATGTTCAAGCGCTTAATCTTGATGGTAAAAAAGTTGAAGCAGGGCGATTAACAAAATTATTAA
>PBIV01000008.1 GCA_002720935.1 Rickettsiales bacterium
GGGTTAAAACGTGTTTTCCTTAATTTTAAGTCCTTGTTATAACGCAAAGCGAACAAACAAATCAATATTTTATAGACGGTTTCATAAGATTACAACCCAATATGAATAATTTATTAATTTTTCTAATTAACTTTACTTTACATAATGTTTTATGATAGAATTCCTGCATAGTTTATTAGGAGATTTTCATGGCAAAAACAACAATCAGTACACGAGATTCTGTTAAAAAAGAAATCTATAAGGGATTTCAGGGTATGGGCATTACCCATATTGAAAATACAAAACATAAAATGTTTGTCGATTTTCTTACAAAAACTCCAGAAGTTATACAAGCGATTGCTGGAAGCAAAATAACAATACCTGAAATCATCAACAAAGTTATGGATTCTTATCATAATGATAAAAAAGATGCTAATTTAAGCTGTATATATTCTCACATCATGTTAAAAGCCGGAACAGTTTTAACTGGCTTTGGTCTGGCCACTTTAGCAGCATCCTTAGCAACAGCTGGAGGAGTTGCCTTTGCCAGCGCAAAAGTGACAGCAGGCGGGCTGGCTTTAAGAGAATATGCCAAGAGAACAAAATCCAAACAATTGAGCTCTGTTTTCTCGGCAATTGATCCTGAAATCAATAGCTTTCAAAAAGCAGCCGAAACAACGAACACAAATGTAAAAGATTGTATGTCCAACCCTAATCTTGCAAGGGCAATGGCTAAGGTTAAACAGGATTTAGCAAAGCTATAAAACCTACTCAGCCGTTAAAAGACCCGCATCTTGCATGGCAACGATAACTTTTTGGCGGTAACGACGCCCAATATGTGGGGTTCCAGAATGATACCTAGCAATCCCGCCCGACAATGTTCCTGTATAATTAATCTGTCGTCTTAAAATCCAAGCCGCAACACCGATATTAACACATTCATCATCCCGCACCCAAGAGCGCGCGGTTGTTTTTGATACATTCCATTTTTCTGAAAGCTCTTGAAGCCAGATCGTGTTGATCTGCATAGGCCCCAAATCATGAGTGCCATTTGTATTTGAAACCTCTTGGCCGACTTTTCCACCCTCAACCTTCATAATACCGATTAAGACCGCTGGCGGAACATGATAGGTTTGCGCTGCTAGAAAAATACATGTTGCTAAAGCTGAGGCCGCTAACATTTTTTATCTAAGCCCTTCAATTAAAATAATTTCCTTTAAAAGAAAATAATTTTTTCCGCGCCAAAAGTCAATAAACTTATGGGAATCCAGTCTGTATGATTATTTTTTAAAAAAGAGAAGAGACGTAAAGGTGCTTTATTAAAGCCCCTCGTCACCAACAACGGATAAATGTTCGGCAATAATCTGAAGCATATTCATGCGTGCCTTATAAGCATCAATCACAGGCTCTAATGAGTAGCCCCCATAGGTTGCTAAATAATCTTGTTGTTCTTGATCATCGAGGGTGGAGATTCTTTCAATTTCTTCATAATGACAATCTGCGTAAAGTTGCGTTGCCGCCTTAATTAGGCTTCCTGAAAGATTATACTCTTTTTTAGAGCCGTCTTTATTGTCAATATTATTCGCCAAACTTTGAACAGATTTTACAACATAGTCAACGATCTCGGGGATTAAAACCTTTGGATCTTGCCCAAATGCAAAACGATTAACCGCTTGTAAAATAGGCAAACTTGCCTCAATCGTATTGGTAGAAAATGTTTGATTATCCGAGCTGTTATATGAATTGGCAGAGAAAATCTTTTGCTGATAAATTTGTTCTGCTGACCCAGATAACCAAGACGCCATATCAATATTATCCAAAACAGAGTCAATCTGTGATGTGATATAATCAATTCCCTCATCATCGGGAAGATTGCCTGTGATTTTATAATAATCAGATACAACGGGCGAAACAAAACCAGATAAAACCAAACGAACCGCAACTGACTTATCAGGATCATTGATTGATAATCGTGAACTAACGCCCCTGATAAGGCTCATCGTAATCTTAACCAGACTTGATAAGATGTGGGCGTCTTCTTGCAGCCTATTGTTAAGCTCTTTTAATTCTGGAGAGACTTGAAACTTCTTTGAATTAACTTCTATCGATGCCCCGATTAAAGGCAGGCCAACTTGGCGAATTGTTTCTAATTGAATGACGGACAGACTAAGCCCGCCAAGGCCAAAGTCTTCATCGTAATTTGCTTTACCTATATCATTATTAGAGCTTGCAAAACGGACATTTCGCTCATAATTTTGTTCAGAAACCTGCGCCTCTGAGCGGGTTGGTCTTTGAATAGACCCTTGTTCAACACTGCGTCGAACATCCAATGACTGAGCTTTTATTACCATGTCTTTTTATACACCATTTTCAGCTTTGAATAAAGTCTTTAAAAACAGTATTTCTGTTTAAGTTTCTTTTAAGACGCCTTTTAGCGCTTGCGCGCTCTCTACCATTATGAACAAATTTTTTATAAACCTTGCTGCTTCGTAACAATAAATCCCCCACATCGGGAAATGATACTTTATTAAACAATGAAAAAAAGGATTTAGGAGTTTCATCACGTTTGGGTAATCTATCCAACCGGCCTGAATAAATCGCATCAACCTCATCTTTGACGCGCTCAATATCTTTTAAACGAAGCCCAATTTGCGCATCTTGTGCAAAATAGTTTTCTTGTAACATCCCGCGTGCTTCCATTTCTAAGAGTGGCGCCAAATAAGACAAACCCCCAAATTCGAAAGCCAACATCGCCTCATCATAATTGGACGCAAAATCATTCGATCTTAAAACAGCTGTCTCTGGATTAGGGCTTCTTTTACAAAAATATTCAAAGTGATCAGCACAAAATCTAGAGTAAGCCCCTCTTGGTTTTTCAGTGTGGAAATACTCCCAAAAACCGCTCAACATAATTGCTGAATCAAGACCAAGTTCGGTTAGATTATCAGCCCCTCCCTCAGGCACAAAAATCTCTCTTACTTTGAGTAACCCCTTTTTACGCCCAAATTTCTGTGTGTATCCTTCCCCATATTGACGCACCGATTTATTATAAATCATATTTGCAAAAGCATGGGCATCAGCCTCTTTAAGGTGAACATTTAAAAAGCTCGTCGCCCAACAATCTTTATCAAAATAATTTTTATTAAAATCAACAACCTCAAACTGCCAAAAATGTCTTAACTCTTGAGCCAAATGAAAGGCATCAAATTTAAAATTCTTATTGATGACAATGGCTTTTTCTTCGCTTGAAAAATACATGGGCCTATTGTCATTTTGTGAAAACTCTAGAACCTTAAACTTATAGCCAGCATCAACAAAATCAGACAATAGATTTCTCGTCACATCAAAGGACGATAAAAAGATAATATCTTCTTTTAACTGATTGCTTAATTTAAGATCAAAACTATAGATCGAAGAAAACTCAATAGCCCCAAACAAACGCTTTGTTAAAGGAGTGCTTTGTCTCTTTGACGAAGGGCTAATTGTATCAAATTGTAAGGAGCATACCATAATCTATTTATAGTCTCTTCTACTAGGTTATTTTACTTAAAGTAGATAAAGTACAATATATTATGAAAAAAAGCAAGTTATTTATAGGATAGTTTTACTCTGCTTTATTGGCATCATCTGCCTTGATTTCTGGTAATGATGGGGCTTGCCCGTAAAGCTCATTTAAATCCTTAGGCATACCGCTAACCAATTTGATCTGGCCATCTTTATCTTTAAATAAAGTTAGGGGTAGTTTTTCTAAATTACGTTTTTTTAAAACATCATAATTTTGTGCCAAGACTGCTTTTACTGATAAACTTAAATCAGCACTTGTGACAAAATTCCCTTCTAAAGGAAAGTCTTCAACCAAAGTTCTATAAAACATCTCCGCTGATTTAGGGTGTTTATAAATCTTTTCTAAATAGTCTAAAGATTCAGGTGTTCTGGCAATTGGAATAATCTTGGCTGTAAATGGATTGCCAAGCCCCTCTTTTTGCCTTTTCATTAAGTGTTCAAAATAATCAATAGATTGTGGTTGTGTTGGATCCATGAAAATATAAAAAGTGTTTTCATCATCATATGGTGTATTGGAACCAAATGATAACCACTTAGCTTCAGAAGCATCTTTATAAAAACGTTCAGACGGTGTCATCGCCATTAAGTCTGGAGAGAACATTGTTTTTGAGCTTTTGTTCAAAATATCAGAGAGATCATTACCGCTCAAAGCTTGGTATTTAGCGATTTGTAGAGCTGTTAAATTCTCGCCATTCTCGCCAATTAAAAAACCACTTACCGCAGAATTTGTACCTTCAACAGTATAAAAAATTTGGATCTGGTCATTATATTGCATTAACCATGCATCAAAACCATATTCTGAGCCCAAAGGGACAAGCTTCACACCCTTATCAATTAATTTTTTAAAAAACGGGTTATCGGCCAGCTTTTCTTCAACTAAATTAGGGTTCCATTCTTGTGCCACTGCAACACTAGAGAGCGTCAAAGCCATTATTGCAAAAAGGAAAGTAAAGCGTTTTATGATATTAAGCATGATATAGACCTAAATTTTGTTAAAAAGAGTTTATTCTTTAAATATCTCATTACTATAGTCGTGATTAAGGTCTTTTTAAATTAAAAAGATACAATCGTTCCAATAGTCAGAATTGTGGCATCATTTTCATCGCCAACAGCATTTAAATTATCTTCTAATTCATAAAAATGAACAGACGCATTAAACACCATGCCAGGGCCATATTGATATGAGCCACCAACCAAGTAACGCGTTGCTTCATCTTCAGTGTTGTTGGCTTCCTCATTTGTTTTATTTAAATAAGAAATCCCGACCTTATAAGGGCCCGTTTTATAATTTGCACCAAGCGCAACGGCTTCAATTCGATCATCCAAAGAAAACCCTGTATCATCTCTAAAATATGCACCACCAACGGTAACACCTTTAAAGCCAAGATTTAAACCGACATTCCATTGTTCACGGTCATCGGTTGTGGGGATCCTTGCCTCTTTTTGTGATAACAAATACCCAGCACCAGCTGTGACTAGAACGTCATCAACTTGGCCTTGCCATTTACCAGCTAGCTGTACCTCATCTTGATAGCCACCTGATGTTCTAGAAGATGTGAAACCATCTCTTACAGAACCGTCTTCTTGACCTGTTGCCGTATAAGAAACACCAAATTGAAAGCCTTCCATTATCGGAGAGAGATAGGTAAATTTGTCACTTCTGTCCCTTTGACTGTCGCCTGAGGCACCGATTGCATAAATAAAACGCTTTGAATTGTTTGAAACAGCATCATTGCCTCCTAAATTTACAGGAACGTAACTTGGATCAATGCCATCAAATTTCGAATCTACAGATGGCGCCCCTACTTGAAGTAAAGAACCTGCGCCATGTTCAGAGCCAATATTAATACGCCCCCAATCACCAGCGAAATAAATATGGCTTTCATCAATTTGATCGCCATTTGTCTGTGCCTCTAGCTCAATCTTTGTTCCAACGATTAAACCGTTATCAAAGATTTTCTCCCCAATGAAGTGAACTTCTGCCTCATTCATTAATTCAAAATTATGCGTATTTCGTGCAGGTTCGCCCGCATCTTCGCTTTGATCGGCAAAAACACCGTAAGCCGCATAATAGCCACCCAATTTAAGATCGATGTTGGCTTGTGCTTGTGGTGGTGTTGTTCCCAAAATTAAAAGTGATGCCCCTGCTAAGGCAAGTGTTTTGATTGTATTTGTCATGTAAATGATCCTAAAAGAATTAAGACGTTAGATTTATAACTAATATGGTATTTGCTTTTCTTATTAATGAAACAAAAAAATTTAAACATTCATCTTTTTTTGGATTGAATTGTTGCCCAATTGAAACAAAAAAAGTGCGGCTAAAAAGCCACCCTTCTTCAAATTTGTAATGTTTAGTTCAAATTAGAACTTAACAACTGTACCTAGAGTAACAACTGTAGCGTCGTTCTCAGCAGCAGGAGCACTTGCATCATCTTCTAGCTCATAGAAGTGAACAGCACCGTTGAAAGACATGCCTGGGCCATAAGCGTATGAACCACCAACAAGTACACGGCTAAGCTCGTCTTCAGTAGAAGCACCAGTTTCTGTTTCAGAAGCTAGGTAAGAAGCACCAACTGTGTAAGGACCAGTTTCATAGTTAACACCTAAAGCGTATGTAGTTGTCTCACCATCTGAATCAACAGCATTGTTGTCTTCGAAGTAAGCACCACCGAAAGTGAAACCAGAAACGTTAAAGTTCAAACCAACGTTCCACTGCTCGCGATCATCTTCACCAGCAACTTCGTCTTCTTGTTCAGCTTGAGCCCAACCAGCACCAGCAGTTACGCCAACACCGTCGAATTCACCAGCCCAACGAGCAGCAACTTCGTAAGAGTCTTTAAGAGCTCCACCAGCTGCAGCATCAGATGTGAAACCATCACGTACAGATGCATCTTCTTGCAATGAAGCAGAGTATGAAGCACCGAACTGGAAGCCAGAGAATACTGGAGATAAGTATGTGAACTTATCTGTATCACCACGGTCGTTTTGACCACCGATACCCATACCGTAGTTTAAGCCACGGCCGTTAGCTAATAGTGCAGAGTTTGTACCATCAACAACGATGTATTCAGGATCGATACCATCAAAGTTTTTGTCAACTGCAGGAGCGCCAACTTGTAGTAAGTAAGCAGCACCGTTCTCAGAACCTACGTTCAAACGACCCCAGTCGCCTGACATGTAGATGTAAGATTCGTCGATCTGATCACCACCGTCTGTTTGACCTTCTAGTTGGATTTCAGCACCAACTGTAAGACCGTTATCAAGTGTTGTTTCACCCATGAAGTAAACTTCTGCTTCACGCATAAGTTCAAATTCGTGTAGATCAGCACCTGGCTCACCAGCGCCATCATCTTGGCTAGCGAATACACCGTAAGCTGAGAAATGACCACCTAGGCCAAGTTCAAGATCAGCAGCAGCAGGAGTAGCAGTTAAAGCAAGAGCTAAACCAGCAACAGCTGTTCCATTAAGTAGTAGTTTTTTCATTGTAAATCCTCCAAATGTCATAAGTTGAGTAATAGGATATGGTTATTAATTAATTTCACCCGCACTACCAATACGTGCAAAATATACTTAATTAAAAAGGGTTTTGAGGGTTAAAATCAATGATGCTCATGTACTCTTTGTGCCGAAAAGACACAAACTGTGTTTTTTGTGCAACATGTTTATTGTAAATTTTTGTAACAGCATCGTAAATACCCAGTAACAGTGGGGTTTCCAGAAGTTAAATTGCCATAATTAGTTTTTTTCGGCTATTGTTGTATTTGTGCAATATATTTGGAACAAATTTACGCTTATTAACAATTTTATTTTCATATTTATTTTTTATTGAAACTATTTCTTTAAAAAAACGAATATATCGCTTAATAATACGCTCTTGAGCTTTACAGCATCACAAAAATCATTCATTTTAATACTCTATATATAGAAGTGTATTTTAGTTAAGGAAAAAGATAACACATGAAACAAGCTTTATACGTTCTATTTGTTGCTACCTTTTTAGTATCTGCATGTTCGGATGTTAAAACAGAGTCTGGCGCAAATTACCCCCATAGCCGAGGTGGCGAAGTCATCTACACCAATAAAGAAGAGCCTGGCGTCTTAGGCGAAGACGGCATTACTTTATTTGGTACAAATTCTAAAAAAGAAAAATCTGACGGTGCAAGCCTACCTATTAATAAGTATTTATGGCGTGCAACTTTAGAAACTTTATCATTTATGCCATTGCAATCAGCTGATCCATTTGGTGGAACAGTCATCACAGACTGGTATCAACCTGATAGCGCAAAAGATGAGCGTTTAAAAACACAGATCTTTATCCAAAGCGCTGAGTTAAAAGCAAGCTCAATCCGCGCCCAAGTCTTTAGAGAAGTGAAAGATGCCTCTAATAACTGGATAAAGGCCGAGACAGCAAAAGACACAAACAGAAAAATGGAAGACGCAATCTTGGCAAAAGCAAGAGAGCTTCGCATTGCTGAAACACGCTAATTCGTTTTAACACAGGATATAAAGACCAATGAGTGATCGTTACAACATCAAGCAAACAGAAGAAAAATGGCAAAAAATTTGGGATGACACCAAAATCTTTGAAGTGACTGAGAAGCCTGAGCAAAAAAAATGCTATGTGCTTTCTATGTTCCCCTACCCGTCTGGGCGTATTCATATGGGGCATGTAAGTAACTATACCCTATCTGATGTGATGACCCGTTTTCGTCGTATGCAAGGTTTTAACGTTCTGCACCCAATGGGTTGGGATGCGTTTGGTTTACCTGCTGAGAATGCTGCGATTGAGCGTAATGTTCACCCAGGTGATTGGACACTTAAAAATACAAAGGAGATGGCCATTCAACTAAAGGCCGTTGGTTTGGCCTTTGACTGGTCAAGAGAAGTAACCTCTTGTATGCCTGATTATTACAAGCATGAGCAAAAGATGTTCCTCGATTTCCTAGATAAGGGCATTGCTTATAAAAAGGAAAGCTGGGTCAATTGGGATCCTGTTGAGAACACTGTACTTGCTAATGAGCAAGTTGTTGATGGTAAAGGTTGGCGATCTGGCGCCCCGGTTGAGCGCAAAAAACTCAATCAGTGGTTTTTGAAAATTACCGATTATGCTGATGATTTACTAGAAGGCTTAAAAACACTTGATCGCTGGCCTGAAAAAGTCCGTATCATGCAGGAAAATTGGATCGGTAAATCACAAGGTCTTCAAATGACCTTTAAACTTAAAGGTACGAGTGATTTTGACGATGTTGAAATTTATACAACAAGGCCAGATACTCTATTTGGGGCTTCATTTATCGGTCTCTCGCCTGATCATCCAATTACAGATGCTCTTGCCAAAGACAATAGAGACCTTCAAGAGTTTATAAAAGAATGCCGTGCTGGCGGTACATCAGAAGCAGAAATTGAAAAAGCTGAGAAAAAAGGCTTCGATACTGGCCTAAAAGCAATCCACCCATTTGATGGACGTGAGCTTCCCGTCTATGTTGCAAACTTTGTTCTCATGGAATATGGAACAGGTGCTATNTTNGCNTGTCCTGCNCATGATCAACGTGATTTGGATTTTGCCCGCAAATATGATTTGCCTGTTATTCCTGTTGTCCGCCCAAAAGATGCCGATGATAGNTTTNATGTNGANGATGAGGCCTTTACAGATGANGGCNTNATTTTNAATTCNGACTTTTTAAANGGTCTTTCNATTNNNGANGCTAAAAAAGAAGCAATTAAACGCATTGAAGAAATGAACCAAGGCGAAGCGAAAACAACATACCGCCTTCGTGATTGGGGGGTTTCGCGCCAACGCTATTGGGGTTGTCCTATTCCAATTATTCATTGTGATGATTGTGGCATGGTTCCCGTACCTGCTGATCAACTTCCTGTAACGCTTCCTGAAGATGTAAGTTTTGATAAACCTGGCAATCCACTTGACCATCACCCAACTTGGAAACAAACAACATGTCCAAAATGCGGGAGTGATGCGACAAGAGAAACCGACACATTTGATACTTTCTTTGAAAGCTCATGGTATCAATTCCGTTTTTGTGATCCTCATAATGAAACAAAGGGCTTTGATGCGGATAAAGCAAACTATTGGGGCCCTGTTGATCAATATATTGGTGGTATTGAACATGCTGTCTTACACCTTTTATATGCGCGCTTTTTCACAAAAGCATTAAAAACATGTGGGTATTTGAATGTTGATGAGCCATTTGCGGGTCTTTTCACACAAGGCATGATTACGCACGAGACCTATCAAGATGAAAAAGGTGCTTGGCTTTACCCATCTGAAATCATGAAAGATGATAATGGCAAGGTTGTAACGATTGATGGCAAAAAGCCTGTTAAAGTTGGCCCCGTTATTAAAATGTCAAAATCAAAACGCAATACAGTTGACCCTGAAGAGATTATTGCAAGTTATGGTGCTGATGCGGTTCGTATGTTTATGTTATCAGACTCACCGCCTGAGCGTGATTTAGAATGGTCAGAAGCAGGGATTGAAGGGGCATGGCGCTTTATCAATAAATTATGGCGCATGGCGCTTGAGACCGAATTTGATTTGGCTGATTTATCATCTGAACCAAAAGAATTCTCGGATGCTGCCTCAAAATTAAGAACCCTAACCCATAAGACAATCCGTGATGTGGCTGATGATTTGGATAAGTTCCATATGAACAAGGCTGTTGCGCGTTGTCGTGAGCTATCAAATGCGCTGGCTGATTTGACGATCAATGATGATGGCGACAAGTGGGCTTATACTGAAGGGTTAACAAGTCTAATTCAGTTAATGAATCCGTTTATTCCACATGTAACTGAAGAAATCTGGGAGCGTCTTGGTAACACAACACACCTTGCGGACAGTGAATGGCCAATCTTTAATAAAGATTTGATCAAACAAGACACACTCACAATCGGTGTTCAGGTCAATGGTAAGCTTCGTGCTACGATAGAATTACCACAAAATTGTGATAAAGAAACAGCCGAGAAAATCGCCCTTGATCAAGATGGTGTTAAACGCGCGGTCGGTGAAAAAGCCATTCGTAAAGTGATCGTAGTTCCAAACAAAATTGTTAATGTCGTTATTTAAAAAGGATTTAACTCAATGCGCATTTTAAACAAAGTCTCAATTTTAATCTTGTGTCTGTTTATTGGTGCGTGTGGTTTTCAACCTTTATATGGCACATCAACAGGTGTTGATAAGGAGCGCTTAACACGGTTTGAGATTGCCCGAATTCCTGAGCGTAACGGTCAAATTCTAAGGAATGAGTTGCTCGATTTATTTAACGTTGATGCAAGCCTTTCTCCTAAATACCGTCTTGTTGTTAATGCACCGAATTTTACAAGCGAGACAATCGGTATTGATAGAACGTCTGAGTCAGCGACCAAGACACAAGTTGTTGCTTCTGCTGGTTTCCAAATTTTGAATAAGACAACAAATAAACTTATCCATAAAGGACAAGCTAGAACATTTGTTGCTTATAATATTTTGGATAGTCAGTTTGAAACAATTACCGCCAGAAGTGATGCCGAAGATCGCGCTTTAAAACAAATCGCCAACGAAATTATGCGCCAAACCGCAATCGCTATGCAAGATATCGATGTGCGATAAAGCAAATTAATCTTATAACATGATTATTCTTTTTAAATTAGCACCTACTAGTTATCCTTGGATTCCTGTACACAGTCTGCCCAGATTCAATTCTTAAATCCTCTTGAACTTTAGAATGTGCACTTGAATATTTTTCTTCTTTGTCAGACAAGACCATAAGTCTTGGTATTACAAACAAAAGGGCTACTGATCCCGCTAACCCAGGTATTGCCATCATCAGAGACGGTGCAATGGCAATCGACACTAACCCCATAAAGCTTGCAGAAGCAAAGCTAACTCCAAAAGCCTTAAAAGCTGATGTCTTCTCACAAACAGAGTCAACGCGTTCTTTATAAAAAGCAAGGCGTTCTTCATCTGTTTCAAACTTATCATTAAGATAAGCAACGACTTTTGGGTTCCTACTTAAGAAAGAATGATATTTGTTGGTAAACTTTCTATTACTCATGCTGGAGTTTCCGATCTAACGAGTTTTCTATGCTTATGTTCACGCGCTTCTTTTAATAATGTCTTGCAAACAAAGTCTTCAGACTTTTTCATTTGCTGCTTTGTAAAATAATTAGAGCCTAAAGTAAGCCCTACAGCAACACCAATGAGAGATCCTACGACCATGGTAACTGCAAGAGGGACGGATACTGGGATAACACTCACAGCCAAAAAGGCAGCGCACAAACTGCCCGCTTTATGCCCAACATATGCGGAAGCACCAACAACAAAACAATTCAGAACATCATTTATATCAAGCGTTGATCCTGGGCGGAATTCTTCAGCTATTTCTTTAATATAACCAACTTGTTTTTCTTCGGTGTCAAATTTATCTTTTAAATAAGCAACAACTTTAGGATTTTTATTAAAAAATTCTTCTAATTCAAACTTCACTTCATATTCTTTGTATTTGTTCTTAGCCATAATTTTTCCCTCTTGTAAGTTTTCATCTTATTTAGTTTACAGAACTTTAAACCTATGTCAATTATCTAACAATATGTGCTTGGAGTTTGTAATTTGCGGCTATCTTTTCTTGGGCTTGTTTGTGGGATTGCTTGTGATCAATCTGATTATCGATAACGCGCCCTATTGTATCAAGAAAGGCGATTGAGGCCACACCAACGGGAAGCGCAAATAATGGGTTCACGCCCGCTGCCGCCAAAACGATAACCAATGTTACACCGCTTGTAATGGCCATGCCTAAATTTGTCTTAGGGCGTGCGCTTGAGTTGTACTCGTCAACTTTTGATCTATAATAATCCAAACGCTGTTCATCTGTTTTAAATTTACCTTTTAAAAAGGCCGCCACCTTAGGGTTTTTCTTTAAAAACTTGTTATACTCTTTTTCCATGCAACTTACCTATATCTCCATTTTTTGGGATTGATTTTCTTTTCTCTTAGCTTCTAACAAGAGATTTTTTTGCACTTTTTCATGCGCTAAATCAGCGTTTATTTTACTGTCCCAAATTAAAAATCCTGTGCCACTCATAACTGTAGCCCCTACGCCAACACCAATTGCCAACAAAAACCCAATACCAGTTGTAAAGCTCATAATCCCAGCAATGCCACCGACAAGGCTACCATGAAAAACTGTACTTAAAGTTGAGAATTTTTTAGGAGCTTCCTTTATAAGGTCACGATAAAAAGAAAGCCTTTCCTCATCTGTTTCAAACTTATCTTTTAAATAAGCCAGAACGCACGGGTTTTGTTCTAGAAAATTTTTAAATCTACCTTTCATGATACTTATAAAACTCCGGGTACTTTTAAACCAGACTCAAGCTTGAGTTCGTTTTGAGTTTTCTCGTGAGCGTGAGCTCTGGAGACGCTCTTATCATGAAAAATATTAGTAGTACCGGCCACGCCGATTGCGCCAATAAAACCAGTAAATGCTGCTAAAACACCGCCAGTTGCAGCAAAGGCAATTACTCCAACCATAATTCCCAGAGGCAAACCCTTATAAGCACCAAAAGAGAATGCATTAAAATTATTAGAGCTAGAATATTCATACTCAAATTTCTGTTTATAATAAGCAAGTCTTTCTTCAGCCGTCTCGAACTTATCTTTCAAATAAGCGAGAACGGTTGGGTTTTTGTCCAAAAATTGATTAAATCTCTTTTTCATAGTTATAGTTTTATGACTTTAAAAAACTTATGTCAACAATATTCTGGTGTACTTTATGCCTTAAGCCGCTATACTTGAACCACACAATCAACTTTTTAAATGAATGCCTGATTTACAATGAAAATTGGTTATAAAGACATTGATTATTTTATTAAGTCGCCGCCTAATCATATTAAGGCTGTGCTTATTTATGGCCCCGATCAAGGACTGGTTAAAGAGCGCTCAGAGCTTATCGGGAAAACGGTTGTGCCCGATCTAAATGATCCTTTTTTAGTAAAAGATCTTTCCCTTTCACAAATTTCTGATGACTTAACCTTGCTCACGGACGAGTTAAACGGTATGTCAATGTTGGGTGGGCGCCAATTAATCCGTATTACACAAGCCGATGATAAAGCACTGCAATCATGTAAAAATGCGTTGGAAGATTATGATGGTGATAATTTTATAATTATTGAGGCTGGTGAACTTGGCCCAAGATCTCCGCTTCGAGTGTTTTTTGAAAAAGAAAAAAATGGCGCTGCCCTGCCCTGTTACGTTGAAGATGGGCGCGGTTTAGAGATCACAATCAAAAATATTCTTAATGAAGAGGGAAAAGCGCTAAACCCAGATGCACTTAATTTCCTAGCAAGAAACCTCAAAGGCGATCGCCTGATGATCCGCCGTGAGATTGAAAAGTTGGCGCTTTATGCCCATGATAAACCAACAATTTCTTTAGAGGATTGCGAACAAGCCATCGGTATTCGTGGTGAGACAGGATTTAATGAAGTTGTGTTTGCCGTTGCAAATGGCAATTTAAAAGAGCTTGAGAAGAAATTAAACCAAGCCTTTGATGAAGGCTTTCCGCCACAGGCCTTGATTAGATCTCTACAAAATCATTTAAAAAGGCTTTATTTAGCAAAGCTTTTTGTGATGGAAGGGAAAAACTCTAAAGAAGCGATGGAATCCATTCACCCAAAAGTCTTCTTTAAAGAACAGCCCGCTTTTAGTGCCCAAATGAATAACTGGTCAATCCCAGTATTAGAGCGCGCGTTTGATTATTTAAGCGAGACAGAAAAAGAAAGCAAATCTTCCAACTTGCCAGCAGAGCTTATATGCCAAGACAGTTTCTTCAAGCTTGCGCGTTTTGCACAAAAGAAATAAATTCTTCACAAAATAAAAACCCGCCTATTTTATGAGGCGAGCTTTTTTTAAAATTTAAATCTTAAAAAATCTATGCTCTAAAATGCCTTAGACGTTTTTGCGGTTTATTCTGATTTGCCGCTGCTTTAGGCTCTTTCTGCCTTTCATCATAAATACGACGCATCTCTTTTGGTAAATGCTTACCTGTCGCATTCGTTGGAAGTGGTTCTGTTTCAAACTCAACCTGTTTTGGCATTTTATAAGGGGCTAACTTACCGTTGAGGAATTTTGTCAGTCCTTCCTCGGTTAGCTCTTTTCCATCTTTTAACTTGATGAAGGCGGTAACGCGTTCCCCCCTCTTTTCATCGGGTAAGCCCAATACGATACATTCTTCAACGGCATTATGGCCATAAATTGCTTTTTCAACCTCAGCTGGGTAAACATTATTACCCCTTGAAATAATTAGATTTTTAATGCGATCAACGATAAAGAAATAACCATCCTCATCCATTGTTGCAACATCGCCTGTGCGCAAATAATTATCCGAATACATGGTCTCGTCAGTTGCAGCCTTATTATTAAAATAACCCTTCATAACTTGACGACCCTTAACACAAATCTCGCCACGTTTATTTGCATCCTTAATCTCATTGCCATTGGCAGGGTCACGAAGCTGAACATCAGTACCTGGCATAGGCAGTCCAATTGAGCCAGCCTTAGATAGACCACCAATTGGTGTACAAGTCACAACCGGCGATGCTTCTGATAAACCATAGCCCTCAACCAAGTCACAACCTGTAATTTTCTCAAAATTTTCTTTTGTCGCAGGTGCTAATGGCCCGCCACCAGATAAACAAAATTTAAGAGAATTTAGATTATAACTATTAAGCTCTTCATAGCCCATCACTTTACTATAAAGCTGAGGAATACCGATCATATGCGTTGGTTTATCTTCATCAATTGACTTAACAATATTTTCAATGATCGGTTCTGGATGTGCAATGATCTCCATACCGTTTTTAATGCTTAAATTCATACCCACTGTCATGGCCAAAACATGGAAAAATGGAATCACGGCCAACATTTTGTCTTTTCCTGGTTCAACTGTTTTAAACCAAGCATTTGATTGTGAAACATTCGCTGTTAAATTTTCATGGGTCAGCATCACGGCTTTTGCCCGCCCTGTTGTACCGCTGGTAAACTGGAACAAAGCAATATCTTCCTCGGGATTAATCTCAACAGGCTTATATTTGCCATTGTTCGATACTAATTTATTAAATGAAATCTTATTTTTAGCAAAAATGTTAATTAAGCGATCAACATGTTTGAAATAAAATCTTAAAACCGGAAAGCCTAATTTTTGGATGCCTTTTAAGCTTTTCCCGTAAGAACTCGGCACCATACTTGTCATTGGACAGTTTACAAACTTCTTAATACCTACATTCTTCGCTGCTTTTTTTACATTCTTCGCGATGTTTGGCTTTGGAAAACTAACGATAATCTCAGCTTCAGAATCTTCTAAAATTGGTGTCATTTCATCAGCACTGTAAAGCGGGTTCATATTAACAACCGTGCCGCCAGCCTTTAAAATGCCAAAATAATTGACTAGATAATAAGGTGAGTTTGGCAAAATAAGTGCAACTTTAGTGCCCTTCTTAACGCCCATATCCTGAAAGCCTTTAGCGGCTTTATCGGTTAGCTCTTTAATCTCTTGATAAGTCCATTGACGCCCGAAAAATTTTATTGCTGGTCTATTTGGATATTTTTCGGCTGCTTCATCAATTAAATCAAACAAAGCCCCTGTTTCAATATCTTGATTCCAATCAATATCAACGGGATAATTCTTCTTCCACAAAGGATCAGACATTATTTACTCCTATAGCTAAATTCTTATTTTATATGAAGATTTAACTATAAAGTGAATATCTGTAAAATAAAGGTGTTTTTTTATAAAAGTTTTATAAAGAGCTCAATTTAGATAGGATTTCATCCAATTGATCTAAATTTGAGTAATTAAATGTAATCGAGCCCTTGCCTGTGGCTTGATGATTAATACTTACATTCATCCCCAACTGTCTTTGTAAATCACGCTCTAACGCGACAATATTAGTATCTTTTGGTCCAGCCAATTCAGTGCCCGAATTATCATCCGCAACTTTAATTTTGCCAGCCTTAGATACGCTTTTTGATTCTGGCTCTTTTTCTTTTTTAACCAGTTGCTCGATTGAGCGAACGCTTAAATTCTCATTCACAACTTTTTTAGCCAAAGAAACTGGATCTTTTGCTGATAAAAGCGCTCTTGCATGCCCAACGCTTAATTTACCCTCATGCGCCATAGTGCGTACAGCATCGGGAAGATTTAATAACCTTAAGATATTTGCAACGTAAGGTCTTGATTTGCCAAGGGAATTTGCCAACTTTTCTTGTGAATGACCATATTCATCCATTAGACGCTGATAGGCTTCTGCTTCCTCAATTGGGCTTAAGTCACTTCTTTGTAAGTTTTCAATAAGACCAATTTCAAGAGCCTCGATATCATCCATCTCACGGATAATTACAGGCACATCGTGAAGCCCTGCTTTTTGCGCTGCTCTCCAGCGACGCTCACCAGCGATAATCTCGAACTCATCTTTACTTGAGGTAGGGCGCACCAAAATAGGTTGAATTAGCCCATGTTGCTTAATTGAAGATGCCAATTCCGCAATCTCTTCATCATTAAACAATTTTCTTGGTTGAGCTGAGCCTGGTTTTAGTTTTGAAATGTTTAATTTCTTAGCTGAAGACCCCAACACATCATTCTTGTTATTTTCTTGATTTAAAACAGTATTATCGCTTGTTTTTTCAATTATATCAGCTTTTTCAGCACCAAATAAGGCATCTAAACCACGCCCCAATGCCTTTGGTTTTGTTGTTTTCTTTTTTGTGTCCTCAACCATGTTCAAACTCCTTATCCTGTAAACTTATGCAGCTTTACTATTCTTATTTGAATTCTCTGTCATTTTTTTTAAAAGCTCTTTTGCTAATGACAAGTAAGCCCGAGAGCCAGCACATTTTAAATCATATATAATAGCAGGAAGGCCGTGGCTTGGTGCCTCTGAAATCTTTACATTTCTTGGAATAACAGTGTCAAAAACAAGACCGCCAAAATAATCGCGAACATTTTCTTCAACCTGCAGCGTTAAATTATTTCTTGGGTCATACATTGTTAAAACAATGCCCGCCAACTCAAGATTAGAATTAAGGCCCGATTTAACACGCTCAATCGTTTTATAGAGCTGACTTAAACCCTCCATAGCATAGAACTCACATTGCAAAGGCACAATAACCTTTGTGCTCGCACATAGCGCATTAATTGTCAAAAGACCAAGAGAAGGGGGGCAATCAATGAAAATATAGTCATATTTATCACTTAAAACGTCTGTTACTTCTTTCAGACGGTCATTTCTATTATCTGCCGTTGCAAGCTCAATCTCAGCTGCAGCTAAGTCAGACACGGCAGGAACAACATGAAGCTTAGGCACATCTGTTTCTCTTGGGGCTTCTAATACATTTGATGGGTCAAATAACAACTCATAGATATTGTTCTCGCGATTGTCTGGTGTAATCCCAAAACCAGTTGATGCATTCCCTTGAGGATCAAGATCAATTAAAAGAACCTTTTTCTTGCACGCAGCCATTGAGGTCGCCAAATTAACAGCTGTTGTTGTTTTACCAACACCGCCTTTTTGGTTCGCAATAGAGATTATTTGCGCTTTATTTTTTAAAGAATTATTTTCCTGCATATATAATTAATACGCCCAAACTAGCGTGAACGCAAGACTTATTGTGTTTTTACCAAATTTGTTATTTTTAAGATTTTGGCATTTTCATCTGTGATGGATTGCTTTTCTTCAAAGTCAAAAGACCAGCCGTTTTCCTTGGCTTGAGCAACTTCTTGCGCATAGTTTTGCCCCTTTGGAAACAAACAAAATTTTGGCTCAAACATTGTGGCAAAACCAAATAGAGTGTTCAAATCCTTTAAAGCGCGTGCAGACACAACATCAGCGTTCAGACCTTCAACATTCTCTATACGCTCATTATGAATTGTTAAATTGTTCATTGATGTTTCACGTGAAACAGTCGCCATGAAAGTACATTTACGTTGATCAGACTCAATCACAGAAAATTCGATATCGGGCCTTAAGATTGCCAAGACAAGGGCCGGAAACCCAGCGCCACTGCCAATATCAACAACTGACTGAACATCATTATTTAGGTAATCATAAAGTTGTGCTGAATCTAAAAAATGTCTAATTTCAGCATCTTTAATCGTGGCATTAGAGACAAGGTTAATTGCTTTTTGCCACTTGTAAAGCAAAGCCTCATAAGTTTTTAGCTTATCCAATGTTTCACGTGAAACATCAAATTGTGATAAATATTGATTAAGCTTTTTCATGATCTTTTTTTAAGCGATTTTTTCTTGAGCATCCTGTTTGTTGTTCGACTTCACAAAACGCATAATAGATAAAAGAGCAGGGGGCGTGATCCCCTGAATACGGGACGCAGCACCTAATGTCTCTGGCTTTGTGCGCTCTAATTTTTCAACAATTTCATTGGATAAAGAGCCAACAACACGGTAATCCAAATCAGTCGGAAGTTTTAAATTTTCATCCTTCTTAAAACTCTTAATATCCGCTTGTTGTCTTGTAATATAACCAGAATAAAGCGCGTCGATTTCGATTTGCTCGGCAATATCTTTGCGCCAATCATTCATAAAAGGCCAAACGTCGGCTAATTGTTCAAATGAAATATTTGGGTATCTCAGAAGATCAGAAATAGTACGGCGAACACCGTCCTCATTAACGTGAATATTTTTCTCTCGAAGCTCATTAGGACTTAATGCTTCTTTTGTTGCCTCTTTTTTAGCGCTTTCAAGCAAATCTAGTTTATTTTTGAAAGCCTGTGCACGATCTTGGCGAATACAGCCAATCTCCAAACCTCTTGGTGTTAAGCGCTGATCAGCGTTATCAGCCCTTAAGAGCAGACGATATTCAGCACGGCTTGTAAACATACGGTAAGGCTCTGAAGTGCCTCGTGTTGTTAGATCATCGATCATAACACCAATATAGGCCTCTGAGCGATCTAAAGTAAAAGGATCACAATTATCGTGCGAAGTCGATAAGGCAGCGTTAATCCCAGCCATCAACCCTTGAGCGGCCGCTTCTTCATAACCAGTTGTACCGTTGATTTGCCCCGCAAGATAAAACCCTTTAACGGCCTTAGTCTCTAATGTTGTTTTAAGCGCCCTTGGATCGACATAGTCATATTCAATCGCATAGGCTGGGACAAGAATTTCTGCTGTCTCTAAACCTGGAATTGTTTTCAAGAAAGCCTCTTGAACATCGACAGGCAATGAATTTGAAATTCCATTTGGATATACTGTATCGTCATCCAAACCCTCAGGCTCTAAAAATACTTGGTGACGATCTTTATCAGCAAACCTGACAACCTTATCCTCAATAGATGGGCAATATCTTGGCCCCACACCTTTAATATGGCCTGCATACATAGATGATCGCTTTAAATTATCTTCAATAATTTTATGCGTTTCCAAGTTTGTATAAGTTACATGACAATCAATTTGTGGCACTGTAATTTCTGAATTCATAAAAGAAAACGGAACGGGATTATCATCCGCACCTTGGGCCTCTAAAATTGACCAATTGATCGTTTTTCCATTTAAGCGGGGAGGGGTTCCTGTTTTAAGTCGACCTAAAGAAAATCCAATCTTTTCAATGGCTTCTGCTAACTTAACAGAAGGCTTATCGCCAACACGACCTGCTGGAATACGCTCATCGCCACGATGAATAACACCTCTTAAAAACGTTCCTGTTGTTAAAACAACAGCACCCGATTGATAGCTTTTACCGTCTTCTGTAACAACGCCAGCAATGTGCGTGTTATCATCATTGAAAAGTAAATCTCCTACCGGCTCTGCTTTAATCTCTAGATTATCATAGTTAAACAAAATATCTTGGATAGCTTCACGATAAAGCTTTCTATCGGCTTGAGAGCGAGGGCCGCGAACAGCAGGACCTTTTGATTTATTCAGCATACGAAACTGAATGCCAGCCTTATCAATGGCTTTTCCCATGATCCCATCAAGCGCATCAATCTCACGAACTAAATGGCCTTTACCCAAACCACCAATAGCGGGATTGCATGACATCACACCCAAAGTTTCTAACTTATGGGTTAAAAGAAGGGTTTTTGCCCCTGTGCGCGCAGAAGCAGCAGCCGCTTCACAGCCAGCATGCCCACCACCTATTACAATTACGTCATATGAATTTGTCATGATTACCTGCCAATATCTCTAATTGCAGTATTTATAAGGAAAGTTTGTTAAAAAAGCAAGGTTTTTAGAATTATGTTTAATTATTTACCAATACAAAAATCATTGAAAATAACATCAAGCAAATCTTCTACATCAATTTGTCCCGTAATTTTACCTAAACTACGAATAGCCAAACGAACATCTTCTGCCATCATGTCAACCGAAGGGGCGCTAAGACTTCTTGAAAGGTGCTCTTTTGTTTCTTCAACTAGAATGCGGTGTCTTTGTCTGGTAATCAGGGTTTGATTCTTTGTTTCACGTGAAACATTATCATTAATGCTAAAACCAAAGAAAGTTTTTGCTTTTTCTTCTAATACACTCAACAATTTTGATAAATCATCCTCATTATTGGTAGAAAATGCGTGTGCTTTAGTCCCATTAACGATATTTAGGGCAGGGGATAGGTCCGTTTTCGTTGATAAAATTATTGTCTCATTATCTAACATTGAGACAGTTTCGACATCTGGTACTTTTGAGCTATCAAACAAAGCAATTTTAAAATCTGCCGTTTCCGCCCATTTTTTAGCCCTAGAAATACCCTCTTCTTCAATTTCATCATCTGTCAAGCGCAGCCCAGCTGTATCGGCGATGATAACGGGGAAACCGTTGATATTAAGGGCAACCTCAACAATATCACGCGTGGTACCAGCACGTTCATTTACAATTGCGACATCTCGTTTAGCAAGCTTATTGATTAAACTTGATTTTCCCGCGTTTGGAGCGCCAATAATTGCTATTCTAAGGCCATCTCTTAAACGCTCACCTCGGTTATTATCATCAAGATGTTTATTTATATTTAAAATTAAGTCTTCAATTTTAGGGCGCATGACTGATGAGAGTTCATCTGGCACATCTTCATCACTAAAATCGATGTCAGCTTCAACATAGGCTAAAATATTTTTTAAATTTAACGCCCAATCCATATAAAGCTTTGCCAAGTTTCCATCTAACTGATCTAGGGCAAGCAAATGCTGGGCTTCAGTTGAGGCATGGATAAGGTCTGCAATCGCTTCAGCTTGTGTAAGATCTATGCGATCATTTTCAAAGGCTCTTTTAGTAAACTCGCCTGGTTCAGCCATTCTTAATCCACTTATAGTTTGTAAAGCCTTAATGAAAGCATTTGCAACGGCATGACCACCATGTAAATGAAACTCAACAACATCTTCGCCAGTAAAACTATTAGGGCCTTTAAAAGGCAGTATGAGGGCTTCATCCACTTTATTTTTGGTCTCTGGGTTATAAAGCTTTGTTAGAACAGCCCTATGAGAATTTATTTTTGTGTTATCTAACCTACTCAAAGCTTTTAGGACATCAAAGGCTTTGCTTCCAGAAACCCTAAAAACACTTAAACCAGCTGGGCCAATAAGTGTGGCTGGTGCATATATCGTATCTAAATGAGACATATATTACTTAATCCTAAGATAATTGGCGTGGTTCTAATTCTTTATCTTGTTCAGGAGTGACAACAAGACGCTCAACAATATTACCATTTACCAAATGTGTCTCAACGATCTCATCAACATCTTCTTTTGTTTTGTAATGATACCAAACACCTTCTGGGTAAATAACCAAAACAGGCCCTAATTCACAACGATCAAGACAACCCGCTTTGTTTACACGAACACGCCCCTCAATATCGCCACCAAGTTTCAGCTCTTTCATACGGGATTTTAAATATTTTTGCAGTTTTTTTGTTGTTTCAGACCCACAAGAGCCGCGTTTATTTCCAGGCTCTCGCTCATTTAGGCAACAGAATATATGTTTTGAATAGAATTGATCCATAATATTTTACTTTATGTTATTTTTCTTTTGAGGCGTCTTTCATAGCACCCATCATTAAATCTTGCCAGCTTTTCATGCCTTGCATCATTTGTTCACTGATATCTGAGCCGCCAGACATGAACGGCATCCAGTATTTCATGATTGAGTCAGCGTCCATATTGCCAATATTTTCTTGCAAAGCCTTTAACATCATGGCTTGTGCTTCTTTTACATCGGGCATACCAAGAAATTCTCTTGCTTCTTCGGGTAAACAATCAATTGTAATATTGAACTTCATTTTAATCTCCCACAAATATTTAAAAATAAATTGTCTCTACGACCTTGAAAATAAAGATAGGGCGTGCCACATTTTAAGTCCAGTTTAATGATTAAAAAAGGAATTAAAATAATGAGTTATGTCACAATAAAAGCAACAGATGGCTCTGGCGAGTTTAAAGCTTATGTTTCAAAGCCAGAAAAAACGCCAGCTGCGACTTTGGTGGTTATCCAAGAGATTTTTGGTGTAAACAAAGTTATGCGAGATATTTGTGATGAATATGCAAAACAAGGCTATTTGACGATTTGCCCTGATCTTTTCTGGCGTCAAGAACCAGATGTTGATATTACCGATCAAACCCAAGAAGAATGGGATAAAGCATTTGAGCTTTTTGGTGGCTTTGATGTCGATAAGGGTGTGGAAGACCTACAAGCAACGGCTTCTTTTATTAGAAACCACGACGATTCAAACGGCAAAGTTGGTTCAATCGGGTTTTGTTTAGGTGGCAAACTTGCTTACTTGATGGCTTCAAGAACAGATACAGATTGTAATGTTAGCTATTACGGTGTTGGCTTAAACGAGCTTGTTGATGAAAAAGGCAATATTGATAAACCTTTATTAATGCATGTGGCCTCAGAAGATAAATTTGTCGATAAGGATGCACAAGAAGTCATGGAGGCCGAGCTTATCGGTCATGATCATATCGATTATAATAAATATGAAGGTGTTGATCACGCTTTTGCCAGAGTAGGGGGTGAACATTATGATCAAGATGCCACAACCCTAGCCAACAAAAGAACAGCTGAGTTTTTAAGAGAAAACTTAAAATAATATTTTTGAATTTATATCTTAGGAGAGCTGATTTTAGCTTTCCCAAGGTTTTCTCTTTGCTTAAAAGCGGGCCAAAAAGCTTCTGGATCTTTTTGTTTAAAATTGTTTTCAACTTCGAATGAAAACTTTATTTCAGATGTTTCTCTNTTTAATTTTTGATCAAATATCATNGGNAGTAATTTAGAAACCCCTAANAAAACCAGCGCNGNNGANACACCAACACCNATGCCCNCCAAGGGACTTAGCAANAAAAACCCTGTCGTCGTCATTCCATACCCACTGAGTGCGGATCCCGTCGTTACTAAAGCAGAATATCCCAAGCCTTGCTTTCGTGATTTCTTTCTTTCATCCTTTAAAATTTGCTGAAAACGATTAAACGCTTCATCCTTGTGAGGAAAGGTTGAATTTACAGCAGCTACCACGAGTGGATCTTTTGAAACAAAATCCCAGAACAAGGTTTCTTGCTTTTCTTTATTTTTCTGTGCTTGTGTTTTGAAAATAGTCTTAAACATAATATCTCTCTTTTAAAGATTAATAAAATAACAATTATTAATGATCAAGAGAAATAATATTAAGATTTAAGCTTTAAGACACGCCTTTTGAATTTTTCTTCTGCATCTTTACGAGCAAGCCCCATGCTTTCCGTAAAGACTTCCCCAGATACTTGACCAACCACAACGTTTAAAGCGCCTATGCCCGCACCAACACCACCAGATGTAATTGGCGCTAAAGGTCCTATAAAAGGAATTAAAAATAAACCTACCTCAGCACCAACTTTAGCGCCACCAACAACTGAATCTTTTGCTTGTGTGCCGCTATGTTTTGCAAAAATAAGGTTTCTTGAAACATTCAGCGTTGATTGGAAGCGACCAAATGCCCTCTTCAAAGCTTTTTCTAATTTCTTTTTATTATTAGGGTCAATCCCCTCAACAAGAGCTGCTTTAACCTCAGGCTCTCTGCTTAAAAAATCTTCAAACAATGCTCTTTGTTTGGCCATTCTTACTTTTCTATCTTTATTAAAGTCCTCAATGGCTTCTTTAGCGTCTTCAATCATATCTCTACTCCTTTTTAAAACTATGTCATTTTTTACCATAAATATTTTGCGCAATCAAACATATTTTCATAATTGATTAATCTTTTTAGGTTATTTTTGATTAAGAGGATAAGATATAGACATTACATTAGCCCCTCTGGTTAAAAATTTTGCTATATCGCTGCGTAACGTGTATTTGAAAGTCGAAGGTATTGAATGACAATATGGATTGTTTTAGCATTTGCATCTGCACTGCTTTATTGCTTATCACAGTTGGTTGATAAATTTGTCATTGATAAAGTTTTTGAAGATGCCGAAACATGGCTTTTAGGATCATCAATCATCGGTGGGATTTTAATAATCGGATTGATTGGTTACAACGGTGCGCCCCTTATCACAGATTACTCTCATATTTTCTTAGCCGTGTTAAGTGGTGCCTTATTGGTGCCTTGCTATCTCTTTTATGCCAAAGCATTAAAAGAAAGCACATCTGACATTATTTCAGCTCTTTGGCAAACATGCCCGATTTATGCATTGATCTTAGGATATTTTGTTCTTGGGGACGCCATTGGAGCCCTAAACTTTATTGGAATTGCCATTGTTATGGGGACAACTTTATTCTTATGTCTTCCTGAAAAAACAGGCATTAAAGCCTTCTTTAAAACATTAAAAAAGGCAAAAGGCCCATTTGTTTTAATGCAAATGGCTTGTATTTTACTGATCTCTTCTGAAGGGATTGCGGATCATTTACTTGAAACTTACACAATCTTAGATGTCATGATTTACGGTATGGTTGGGTTTTGTGTAAGCGGCATGTTGTTCTTCTTCTCACCAGCTAAAAGACGCTCCCTTATTAAAAGCTTTAAAGAGAACCCACGCGAGATGTTAACAGGTTTAATCGCTGTTGAACTCTTAGAGTTGGTCGCAACATATGCATGTTATATGGCTTATACAATGGGATCATTTAGTTTTGTGACATGCTTACTTGCAACACAGCCATTGATTATTCTTTTATTATTATGGTTGTTCCACAACACAAAACCTGGACTTTTCCGCACCGTTCAGATGAGCGAATTACGCCACAAGTTCCCTGTCTTAATCGGAACAATGTTGGGGGTTTCTTTAATCGTCTTTTAAATCATATGATTGCTAAGGCGTGCTAAGAATATAAGAGACTTTTTCAGCTGATCTTTTGATACAAATTCATTTGGTTTATGGGCTTGCTCAATTGAACCAGGACCGCAAATCACAATAGGAAGATCAAGCGCTTGAATAAAGCCAGCTTCAGTCCCATAGGCAACTGCTAGGGTTTGATTACTCTCACTAAGCTGTAGCATCTGCCCAATAAATTCTTCAGCTTCTGGCCCTTCAGATAGTTTAAAAGCAGGCATTACAACAAGCTCTTCGGCTTCAATAGAACATTTATCATTCTTTGCCTTCATCTCAGCTTCTAATTTACTCAAAAACTCATTAAATGGTTTCATGATACGGTCTGGATCAAAGCCAGGGATAAATCTGAAATGCCAGTGAAGTTCACAAATATTCGGAACGATGTTTACAGCCGTTCCACCTTTTACAATACCAACATTGATGGTTGTATATGGTGGATCAAACTGCTCATCTTGGCCGTCTTTTTCAGCAATAATTTCTTTTTGCAATTCATCAAGAAAATTGACCGCTCTTGCCGCATAAGACACTGCATTTACTGCACGGTGCGTTAGGCTAGAATGAGCCTCGATGCCCTTAAAGGTCATAACATATTCTTTGATCCCTTTATGGGTTACAACAGCACGCATGTCTGTCGGCTCGCCAATTAAAACGGCTCTTGGCTGATTGGTGTGGTTTAGAAGTTCAGGAATTGCTTTTTGAATACCATAACAACCTGTCTCTTCATCATAGGAAAACAAGAGATAAAACGGTTTTTTTAAATCCATTTGCGCCCAATAAGGAACCATTGCTAATGTGGTTGCTAAAAAGCCCTTCATATCGCATGTTCCACGGCCATAAAGTTTGCCGTCATCTTTATCCGTAAGCTCAAACGGATCAGTGTGCCAATCTTGTCCCTCAACAGGGACAACATCACTGTGCCCTGATAAAATTAAACCGCCTGGAACATCTGGACCAACGCGGATAACAATATTTGCTTTTTCTTCCATACCATCATGAATGAGTGTTGATGGAATATCATACTCTTTCAAATAATTTTGAATATATTCCATGATATTCATATTGCTGTTCGAGCTAATGGTATTGCACGAAATCAGCTTGGCCAAAATGGCTTCAGCCTCTTGATAAAGAGTATCAATGTCAATGTTAAATGAAGAGAGTTCTTGGGTAATTTCTTTTAAATTTTGCATCATGAAAAATAGATTATATCTATTGATTCATAGAGTCAAAGAAATCATCATTGTTCTTACTATGTTGCATTTTATCGAGTAAGAATTCAACCGCATCGACTGTTCCCATTGGGTTAAGAATACGGCGAAGCACCCACATTTTCGACAATGTGCCTTGATCAACAAGAAGCTCTTCTTTACGTGTTCCTGATTTTTGAATATCAATCGCAGGGAAGATACGCTTATCAGAAATTTTACGATCAAGAACGATCTCAGAGTTACCTGTTCCTTTGAATTCTTCAAAGATAACCTCATCCATACGGCTTCCTGTTTCAATCAATGCTGTTGCAATGATTGTTAAACTTCCGCCCTGCTCAACATTACGAGCAGCACCAAAGAAGCGTTTCGGACGTTGAAGCGCATTTGCATCCACACCACCAGTTAAAACTTTACCAGAACTTGGAACAACAGTGTTATAAGCACGGGCAAGACGTGTAATTGAATCAAGTAAGATCACAACATCACGTTTGTGCTCAACAAGACGTTTTGCTTTCTCAATAACCATTTCGGCAACTTGCACGTGGCGTGCGGCTGGCTCATCGAATGTTGACGAGATAACTTCACCACGTACTGAGCGCGCCATATCAGTTACTTCTTCTGGGCGTTCATCAATTAAAAGAACGATTAAGTAAGCTTCTGGATGGTTTTTCGCAATCGAGGTTGCAATATTTTGCAACATAACCGTTTTACCCGTTCTTGGTGGTGCAACGATTAACGCACGCTGACCTTTACCAAGTGGAGAGACAAGCTCTACAACACGCTGGGTAACATATTTGTTTTTCTTTTCTTTTGTTGGATCAGCTTCAATCTCAAGATTGATTTTTTCATCTGGATAAAGCGGTGTTAAGTTATCAAAATAAACACGGTGTCTTAATTTTTCTGGCTCTTCAAAGTTTACTTTGCCAATTTTTAACAATGCAAAATAACGCTCATTATCTTTTGGGGCACGAATTTCGCCTTCAACAGTATCCCCTGTGCGAAGACCAAAACGTTTTACTTGTGAAGGAGAAACATAAATATCATCTGGGCCTGGAAGATAGTTATCTTCTGGTGATCTTAAAAATCCAAAGCCATCGGGAAGAACTTCTAAAACACCAACACCTGTGATTGGAACGCCACCTTCTGAAAGCTGCTTTAAAATGGCAAACATTAATTCTTGTTTGCGCATAGAACTTGCATTTTCAATTTCAATTTCTTCTGCAAAAGCCAATAGCTCTGCTGGGTTCTTAGATTTTAAGTCTTGTAAATTCATACAATAATGTCCTGATATATTTTTAAAGCTGGAAAATTTTTTAAAAGAGATAAGATGTATAAGGTTTTGAAGTTTTATACTTTCAAATTATATTTTAAATCAAAAATAATAGTTTTTGGTTAATATTGGAAAAAACTAACAACCCCTAAAACCGTTTCCTACATCCAGCTTATTATTTAGGTATCGATTTTAAAATCAACGCTCTGGCTTTGTTGTTAACTATCCACGAGATAGGGCCGGAAAATTATTCTTATTATCGATTTTTAGGGAGTTTTTTCGACTTCGTGTGAATTTTTACACACTTATGGTTAAAGAGTCAATACCAAAAAGCCATATTTTTTTATAAAAACACACGTTAAAAGGGTTTTAAAATCGCTAGGAATACGATTGCAATGAAAACCACTGTCGGCCCTTCGTTTAAGTAACGATAAAACTTTTCGCTTTTTGCACGATTATCTTTATCAAACTGTTTTCTTGTATAGCCTAAATAACCATGAAGGCCAGCCATGATAAGAACAAGCGTAATTTTTGCATGCATCCATCCATATGACATGAGATCAGGGTTCGCATAAATCATAATTAATCCGAAGATAAAGGTTGCGATCATAGCTGGGTTCATAATGAATTTTAAAAGTTTGCGCTCCATCACTTTAAACATTTCAGAACCATCAGAACCAACAGCTGTCTTTGTGTGATATACATACAGCCTTGGTAAGTAAAACATGCCTGCCATCCATGACACAAATGAAATGATGTGGAGTGCTTTAATCGTTAAATAGTAATCTAAAAATACAGATTGCATGGAAGAGCCTTTAATTAAAATCAATCATTGAATGAAACTTTTTTATCAGATGGATTGTTATAATCAAGTCTTAAAATTTTTTATCTAACTCATAATAAAATAAATATATTTAATTGTTTTGTTGTTGTTGTTTATCACATGGAACAATGGGGATAAGTTGTTTTTACATTTTTATCCACAAAAAACAGAGTCTGGAAAACAAAAAGTGATTCTGTTTTGTTCTTAATTTTAAATAATTACATGCATCATCCATAAGACTCGAAAAAAGTTATTTTGATTCAAAAAAAAGAGGGGCTTATCCAAGGTTTGTGAATCATGAGGATAAGTTTTTGGATTCTGAAAACTTGATGTTTTTATCGACTCCCTGTCTACAACCACCTGTTATTTGTATGAAATTGGAATGACTCATCATTTTATCCTTGTAAAATTGTTATCAAAAACACTTTCACAGAGTTTTAACTATTTACCCCTATCTTATACATACGAGTTATCCACAACTTTTTAAAAGCTATGGCAAATCTTTAGCAAAAAATAACAAAAAGAAAGACTAAAAAAATGGGCGTGTATGATAATGATGTTTGGGAAAAANTNAGCGATGATAAGTCAAAAGATTTTATCTCNATGGTTAATCCNCATTTTGAGCCAATAGAGCTGGATGCGCAGACATCGCAAGTCAAAAGACAGNATTTAAGTTTTTATGATGAGTATAAAATTTACGAAGTTAATGATTTTGATGCNATNCCAAATTTAACAAAATATGTTTTATTTAANGAAAGCGCNCCATCTACNAGNCAGNATAAAATTATTCCAATCACTTGGACGAANGAACCAATTTATAATCTTAATCAAATTGCACCAGCAATNATTAATGAAGAAACNGTCACNGAGTATGTGAAATTCTTCTTTAATTANGTGCGTGGCCGCCATGGTCGTTTTTTATTGGTTGAACATGTTGATGATATCAATTGGAAAGAAACACCACCACCAAGTGCAAGAAAAGCAATTTCTGAGCTGGTTGAGCCGATCAAAATCATTTCAAAAGACGAAAATTACAATATTAAACTGTCATGCAACATGGTTTTTAAAGATTCATTGTTTAAAAGCAACGTGTTAGTCGATAGTGAGGGTAAAGTATCGCTCCATGATGAAGAGATTTTGGTCGAAGGAATGCCAATTTTGATGGAGAACATGAACTAATTTTACATAATTTTAACAAGTTTCTTTGAAATTTAAGACTTATTTAAGGTTACGCTAGGAAAACATTAATAAGTTTGAGTCATAATAGAATTAAGCCAAATCGTAATGTAGGGTCGAAATCATTACGGAAGAACAAAGAAAAAAACGCTTTAAGAAAAAGCAAACACATAAGGGGTTTACGGTGGACGAGATTAATAACAAAAACGAAGGTTTAGAAGAGGAAACTAAATCTTTAGAAAATTCTCAAGACTTTCTTGAGAGTACTAAAAAAGAAGACATTAATATAACGTCTTTAACAGATTTTTTATCAAGTGAAGCGCCAATTTCTGAGGACGCTGATATGCAGATGCAACTTGATTATGCGGAAGAAAAGATCGAAAAGTTTTACAAAGATCAAAATCGCAAAAAAGCAATTCATAACAAAATGCAAAATGCTGATGTTGAAGCGATGCCACTTCACAAAAAAGATGGCGATGTTAGACCGGCAACTTTGCGCATTATTTTAAACAATAGTAAAATTGGTAAGGATCTTTTAGCGGGTCATAAGAATGCAAAAGTATCTTTAACAATTGATAATCAAATTTTCAGTGTGAGATTGCATAGAAAATCTCAAACTATTGGTATTAACCATCAAATGACATATGGCGAGGCGATTTTCCGCGTTGCTAAGGAATTACGCAGAGCGTGGTTATCAACCAGTGGCGATGTTTTATACCCATTGGCATATAAGCCTGATGATGCTGTTTTAATGCACAGAATTTTAGAAGCTGATTGCCGTGTTGCAGCGATTTGGGTTGCTTGGGAATTAAAGTTAAAAGGCTTTGACAGTGCATGGGATTATGTTTTACACGGTAATGAAGCCTTCATGGCAAAAGCATTTGCAAGAAAAGCACGCGAAGATTTTCGCAATGTTGATAATGGGCTTGCCGCTCACGCTGCATTTGACGCGTTCTTTGAATCAGCAATGATTAAAAGAATTGATCATAAGGTTATTCAACAAATGTTAGCTGATGATAAAGGCTATGTTTTTGGTCAAGAGCAGTTTGAAATGACAATCACACCAGCTTTGGTTGATTTTATTGCAGAGATGCCAGGGGAGAAAAATTATTTAACCCACACATCTGAAAAACCATTACCAGATACAGAATATTCAATTGTTCGTGATCGCTCAAATGCAAACTTCTTATGGTTTGTTAAGTTTGAGAAGAGCTTTCAAGAAACAGAACAAGAAATTATTGCTCAAGAAAAAGAAAAGAAAACACGTGAGAAAAATATCGAAGAATCACGCAAAGAGCACAAAAATATTGAAGAAATCATCCAAAGTGATGAAAAAGTTGTCGACTTTACGACACGCTTCAGGCAAAAATTAGTAGAGGAAGAAAATCATTCCTCTTCTTATGAACCTTCTCTAGGTCAGTTTCTGGATCAAACTGAATTACAAGAAGACAGAGATAATGTTGTCTCACTTTTTGTAGACCCGGCAGATGAGTATTAATACGAATAGTTTTATATTTTAAGCTCGGGTTTCTTTAGAATAAAGAAAGGAAGCTTTAGAGAAATGACTTGTTTATCTATTGTGACATCACGTCTTCATGATATTTCCAAACATCATGATGATAGTGAGCTATTGTCGCTACAATATCTTTTCCAAATTGCCCAAGTTCAAGATTGTTCGATCTATAAATCAACCGAAGAACAGCTTTATGTTGAGGCCATTCGAACCCTTCTTTTAAGTCCAACAGCAAGTGCGCTCTTGTTTTCATTAAGCACTCAAGACATCGCGCTTAAATTTTCTGAAATTGGCGAATATGCCTCTGCCTTTGATTGGAATAAAAAGATCATTCATATTAATCACGAGTTTTTAAACTTTACCGATAAGGAAGTACAAGCAAGCTTGCTTGTTTATTATCTTTCTCATCATGCCCGCCGTGCGTGGCAATATAGTGAGAATTTTGGTGGATATATCGCACGCTCTGTGACTGAATTTACCCAAAAATTTAGAGATGAAGAAGCAGACGCCAGTGCCGTTCAAATACAAATCGCACATGAATTAAAAGCCATGGGAAAAACATCACTTTGGTATTTAATCCTTGATAGTTTTGCCCTTGATAGTGCCATTAGTTATGGCGAGATTAGGGATAAAAATCTTGATCAAGACGCAGAAAATAAGGCGCTTCGCTTGGCCTATGCGAAATGGTTTGAAGATTTTGACTATATCGCTGAATGTGATGACCGCGCCTTAATCGCGCAAGGTTTAGAAGGTGATGAGAGCATTTCTAAGATGCGCGTCTTTTAACTCTTAAACTTCTTTAACATCCAGATTATTGATAGAGCTGTAATTGCAAGCGCAACTGCAAGTGTTCCATATGATAAAACTGGGATTAAATAACACAATCCAATCAGAACAATATTCAATACAAATAAATAAATGATAAAGCGTTTATGCCCTTCACACTTTAATCCTGCGATTTGCTGGTAAAAATGGGTGCGGTGGGCGTCCCATGGTTTATGCCCATTTTTAACTCGCTTGATCAGCGTATATGTTGCATCAACCAAATAATAAAGCGGCAAGATCATAGCCACAATAAACCCAAAGGCACTTGCACCAGCCAGTTTAATTAAGAAAAACCCTAAAAAATATCCTAAAGCAATAGAACCACTATCGCCCATAAACATCTTTGATGGGGGCAGGTTAAAGACTAAAAACGCAATGATAACACCACTTAGAACCATAAATAATTCTGGCGCGATGCCGTTCATTAAGAATAAGCCTGTAATAATAGAAAGCGTTTGAACGGACGTAATCCCATCAATCCCATCCATAAAGTTGTAGAGGTTTATAAACCAAATCCAGCCAAAAAATAATATAGGCCATAAAATATACGGGCTCATAAAGCTATCAAAAAACGGCAGGCCATTTTCAAAACCAAAATAAAGCCCTGCGCTCACAAAGATCATTTGTAAAAGAAGCCTTAGTTTTGGTGATAAAGAATATTTGTCATCTAAAAACCCTAAAACAGATAAGAGCAGTGTGAAAATTCCGATAATAACGATCGGTTGGGTAAAATGAATAAGCGAAAACTCAACGATGTTAAAAACAAAGCCAAGAATTCCAAAGAAAAGCACCAAAATTAAACACAATCCACCGCTTACAATTTTCACGCCTTCATGGCTTGAGCGCTCATTTTGATTGGCGATCATACCAAATTTAGGGGCAAATTTTTTATATAGAAAAAGAGCAGATAGGCTTGCAATAAAAGGCAATAAACAGAAAAATAAAAATTCTGTTCCAGCCAAGCCAAGAATATCTAAATTTGCAAAAGATGATAAAAAAAGGTCCTTGTAAGCCATAGCCTTGTGCCTTTGATAGTTTTGAATATGAAAGCAAGAGATGCTTTGATTAGAAAAAGGGGTCTAATTCGGTAGACGAATCAGTGTTAGTCTTTCTTAATCATAAAAAAACTAGTCCAGTCTTGTCCATTTTTTTCTTTTTCATGGAAAAACTTATCAAAAACGAGACCTTGATCTTCATGGGCTTTGCGTACACTATCCTCTTGTTCTAACAAGGTGCCCGATAAAAGAACCATTCCCCCTGCGTCCAAATGTTTAGCTGTATCTTTAGCCAGATCAATCAAGGGACCTGCTAAAATATTAGCTAAGATTAAATCATAAGGGGCTCTGTTTTTTATATCCTCATGCTCATACCCTGTGGCAAGTTCAAACTGGATATCATCTATACCATTTCGGTTTGAATAATTTCTCGCGATCAGAACAGAATCCTCATCTAAATCACTTCCCATGATCTTAACCTCAGGCCAGAGCTTTCTGGCCGCGATCGATAAAATGCCAGAGCCACAACCTAAATCCAAAATATTCTTTGGGGTATAACCTTTATCCCTTAAATAGCCCAACGCCTTTAAACAGCCCTTTGTCGTTGGGTGCTCGCCCGTGCCAAAGGCATTAGCTGCATTAATTTCAATAGGGATTAAATCTTTTGATGGGCAATCATTGGCATCATGGTGTGAGCCATAAATATAAAAAGGCTCCACAATAATGGGTTGGAAAGCCTCATAATTTTTAGCAAGCCAGTCAATATCTTCCAGCTGTTCTGATTTAAAACTAATCCCTTTTCCTAAATCAAACATTGATTGAAAAACATCATTGGCGATTTTGATGCGCTTATTGATGTTTTCTGGATCTGGCTGACTTTGCGCAATAATTTGTAATTGCCAATTGGGGCTATCTTGATCACGGCGCAAGGTTAGTGCGTCGCCCAAATCTTCCATGAAGTCACCGATCTGACCGGCTTGTTCTTCAGATAAGTTTGGATCAAGGAAAAATGTAATTTGATATAAGGGCGCATTATTCGTCATAAGGGTAAATCCATTTAATTAAAATTAGCGTTATCATAAAACGATAAAGAGCCTTTAAAAAGAAATAAATTTTTTTATGGTTGTGTTTTAAGGGCGGGCGACCTTTGGCTTTTTAACAATTAAACGTGTCTCACCCGTATTCATGGTTTCTTCTGATGTTTCCATACCGCTATTGTTAAATTTATCAATTAAGGTCTCTCGCTCATCTTCATCCATATCAGGGCTTAAAACCATAACCAATAATGTATCTTCGTCATCATTAGCGGCATTTAACTCTAATGAAGCGGTTGGGTTTTTCACATCATTTCGAAGGTAGCGGTTTCTGGCTTCAAAAATACATTTCTTGATCGCTTCTGATGAATAACCGCGCAAACATTTAAGTTTATCATCACGCGGTTCAAAATCGTATTTTTTAGGAGCTTTTAAAACGGCTTCAACTTTTGAAGCAACATATTTATCAAACTGAACTTTAAAACTATCAGTATTAAAGGTGTTTGTTTTTAACGTTCTCGTAAATGTTGGGATAATATCTTCTAAAATTTGAGAAACGATGTAGAAATCATTTAAATTTTTACGATCCCAAACCAAATTTTGTTCATTTAACAGCTCGGATTGCGCCATTGAATGAAGCCCAACAATTGTTCTTACATCGCGGAACAATGGGTGTGTGCTTAATAATCGTTGCCCTGAGCCAATAAAATCTTGACGGTCTTGGTTTTTAACCCCGCGATAGTCACGAAGTAGGGATAAAATAAGATCACTATAGGCTGCGGTCTTGGCATAGATATGGTCTTCATATTGATCTCTATCCCCAACCTTTAATGTTTTTGATGCAGACCCCATCAAAAGTTCGGCTCTTTTATCTTCCATTCTTTTTGGTAAATATGGACTGCTTAAAAGTGCCCCACTATAGCGTCGCTCAAAGGCTCTTAATTTACTGTCATCGCTGTCATTGATTTCATCATATTTAAAATTACCACCGCTCATGCGATAAATGCGATCTGATCGGTTTTCAAAGGCATATTTGGGAATCCAATAATAATTAATGCGATCATGATCTTCTGAATAAAATGAATATAGGGATGTTTGACCATTTTTAATGTCTTGTGTCATTGATTTGCGCATCACGTCGCCTGCTTGGCTTGGCAAAATGTAATCAATATCTTCTAAAATCTGATTGCTAAGCTTTAATTCATCAAAGTCAGTTACATGTTGCAAGGCCTGTCCGACCAGATGATGAGGGTCAAGAACAAGGGCATTAACAGGATCAGCCCCTAAGTTTTTGCGCGCTGTAACTTTATCAATATCTTTATCGATTTGATCGAATAAAGAAAAGCGTCTTTGTGCTTCATTCTCTGAAAACAGCTTTTTAATACTTTCACCAGAAAGCGGAATCCATTTTTTAACTATGTCATTTTTTAATTTTAGGGGCACATATTTATGTTTTTTGCCGTCACATGTTTTTTCAACCACTTTTGTTCTAACGCGGTCGCCAGGGTGCAATCTTGTCGGCATGGATTGATAACGAATTTCATGAATAATATCTGTATCCAGCTCTCTAACCTTCATGGTTTTTGGATCGCCTCTATCGTTAATCTGTAGAATTTTAAAATCCAAATCATAAACCTTAATCTCAGGCTCAAAATTCGATTGACGGATGCGCCTTGGGATAAGCGGATTAATCAGGGTTAATCTTGGGTCTTCCTCGAAATAGCCTTTATAGGATTCTTTTGGTACAAATTTTTTAAACCCTAAATACTGTTTTAATTGTTCAGTAACATAGTTTGATAAATTTGGATCCTCGGCGAAAAAGGCAATTTCTTCATTGGTAAGCTGCGATACTTTTTCAGAAACCTCACGCATTTGATCAAGGCGATCTGTGTTTTTCAACATTGGCTCAAAAATTTGCGCCAAAAGGTTTTTAAATTGATCTTGATGGTCTTTTGAAAGATTGTTTGCGATATCTTCCATCTCTGGCTGCATTAAGAAAGCCAGAAACGCACTTGGTTCTAAGCCAAAGCCACTTTTTTCAATTTTTTCAACCAAGTCCGCAGTCTCGCCAGAAAACATGCTGTTTTTATAGGCATCTGATTTTGAAAAATCGCTTAACATTAAAATATTAAATAGATCACTTAACAACGGACTATCAACGATGCGGACAGAAACCGGTAATTGGTCAAAAGATGCGTCTCTATTTACCTCTGGGTTACCAGCGGCATAATCATCTGGCTCAATAAGAGAACCCTCTTTTTCTACAATCTCTTTTTTGTTTGAAAACGCAATCATCTCTTTCCATTTATCATTATTAAGCTCGGACTTGTGGCTTTCAAGAAAACGGCGTGGGCGGTTTGATCCATTATCCCCTGATGGAAGGCTTAAGACCCCATCATTTAAATAGCCAACAACATTATAAACCCCAGTGTTAATGTGTTGAGCTAAGGCCGAGCCCTCTAGTTTTATCTCGTTGTTATAGTCTGGTCGCCCATTGGAAGAAAGATAAGCTGTCTGTTTGCTTCCTTGTCTATTATAAACAACGATTTCATCTGTGTATAACCCCCTATCATCAATCGTCTTTTTTCTGCTTGATGCTGGGATTAAAGGGTTTAGGGCTGAGATTTTAGGTCTGTATAAAGCTTGCTCAAAACTGGCAAATTTATCTTGATCAGAAGAATTATTTTCGTGAATTGCCTTGGCAACTTTATTCACGCGTTCAGAGACAAGGGCATCTTTTGCAAAAACACGTAATGTTTTTAAATCTAGGCGGGTAATCCATTCTGCGGTCTCAATATCCTCTAATTTAATTAGACCAGTGATAAAATTAACAATTTCATCTTTATCAAGGGGAAGAATCTCTTGTTTAACCGCACCATCTTTTAGAAAATAATCACGGATTTCGTCTTCATAAAGAGCGAATAACACCCGGTATCGCTTTTGATTGCTTTTTAAATTATAGGTTTTGGTTTGTTTTTTTCTATTTTTGACAACCGTTTTTGTAAAAGATTGGTGGCAGTTTTTTGCCTCATCAAATAATTTATCAATGTTTTTTAAAATATCTTCAGGGTTATTTTCGTCATCTTTAATAATAGCAAAGAAATGCTCAGCTTGTTCAATAAGCTTTTCGTCTACAACGCTTTTATTTGCTGGATTTAAAGTATTCACGATTATTCTTATTCCTGTTTGTTAAGACTTCATTAATTATAATGCGCTTTAATATAATATATTAATTACGAAAAATAAAGTATTTTTAAAATAACTATTAGTTGCATATTTAAAAATAGTCTGCTCTACTGAAAATAAGGAAAAGTATCGCTTGATTCTTTTTCGCATTTAAAAACTAAAATCTGTCGTAATTGTTAAATAAAAAGAACAGGTTAAGTTGAACAGGATGCTTTATTGTTTTGATAGATGGGCTCGTTAATTTTAAATCTTCTCTCTTAAGATTATCGAGCACATCGAAACAAATGAAGGATAATAAGAACAAAAACACAAAAATAAGTGTTTAATAATAGGTTAAGACCAAAGAGTAACGGTTTACATTTGCCATAATACAAGATATAATATTATGTAATATGTAAGGATAAGGTTAGGAGATGCATATGACAGGATTATCGGAATTTAGACAAAACAATGTTCTCGGCTTTGCTGAGCACAAAGGGCGTCGTTTTGGTGCAACAATGGCTGTAATGACAACTGCAGCTGATCCAAAGTTGCAAGCGACGATTGTACCAGCACATGTTGTTGATCAGATTAGAGCTAACCATGTTGCAACAAAGGTTGGATCACAAAGACCAACTCAAAAAAGCGGTTTTTCAGCATTAACTGCTTAAGTCACTAAGTTTAAGAATTTTATGAAAGAAGCGCCTTAAAGGGCGCTTTTTTTGTTTTTATATAAAGGTGTAAATAAACGCTTGGTGTTGTTACTTTTCGTAACAAAGTTTGAATTTTATTCTATGCAAAGCCCCTATATTGTTATCCACTAGAAGAGTGCCCTAAAATATAAACTGGGTGTTAAGAGATAATAAATTTTAAGGACTGATATAAGAATGAAAAACATTCTGATCGAGCAGATTAAAAAAGACCCCATTGCCATGGGTGCAATTGCATCTACACATAATAAAGATATTGCCGCGTTGGTTTTGGCCGCTGGAAAAGGCTCACGCATGAAATCATCAAAACCAAAGGTTATGCATAAATTAGCAGGCCTGCCGCTTATCTCACACGTAATTGACAGTGTGTCTTGCCTAAACCCAAAAGAGATTTATGCGATTATCGCTCCTGATATGGAGAAGACAGTTGGTGAGCAAATTAAGCCCCATGGTCATATTTTCCAACGCGAACAAATGGGCACAGGGCATGCTGTTATGCAGGCAAAAAGCGCCTTACAAAATTTCAAAGGTACGGTTTTAATCATGTTGGGCGATGTACCGCTCATTGATCCAAGAACAATTGCTTCTTTTTTAAATGTAATGAATAAGGAAGAAAACACGGTTCAGCTTTTAACATTTGAAGCCAAAGATCCAACAGGATATGGCCGTGTATTCACGAACATGGATGCAAGTGTTTCCAATATTATTGAGCATAAAGATTGTTCAAAAGACCAATTAAGCCAAAAACGCGTTTGGTCAGGCATTATGGCTGTTGATGGCGAGCAATTATTCCCGCTTTTAAATCTAATGACAAATGATAACGCACAAGGCGAGTATTATTTAACGCAAATCGTTGAGTTGGCGAACGCTTCTGATTTGCGCGTTGGCTTCATGGATTGTGATGAAGATGAAGTTCAAGGTGTTAATACAAAGGCTAATTTAGCGCAGTTAGAAGCCCGCCTTCAAGATCGCTTGAGGTCATATCATTTAGAAAATGGCGTGACGATGATTGCGCCTGAAACTGTAACATTTTCAATGGATACAACCGTTGGCCCAGACACAGTGATTGAGCCAAATGTTGTTTTTTGCCCAAAGGTAGAGATCGCTAAAAATTGTTTTATTCGTGCTTTTTCCCATTTAGAAGAATGCCGTGTTGGCGAAGACTCTGAAATTGGACCTTTTGCCAGATTAAGACCAGGAACAAAATTAGATGGCAAAAATGTTATCGGTAATTTTGTTGAGATTAAGGGCTCTGAAGTAGGCACTGGATCAAAGATTAAGCATTTATCATATGTTGGAAACGCAGAAGTTGGCGATCATGTGAATTTGGGCGCTGGCACAATTACCTGTAATTACAATGGCTATGAGAAGTATAAAACAGTGTTTGAAGATGGTGTTTTAACAGGTGTCAATACTGTTTGTATTGCACCAGTTAGTTTGGGTGCATTTTCTATGACGGGTGCTGGCTCGGTCATTACAAAAGATGTTGAGGCTGGCTCTTTAGCGATTGCAAGATCTGAGCAAACAAACAAAGAAGGCTGGGCGGATCGTTTCCATGCCGATAATCAACATAAGAAAAAAGCTAAAAAAGCCTCTTAAAACGTATCGATTTTTTTAAAGTTAATTAAATACCAAAAGGAAAAACAAAAAATGTGTGGGATTGTTGCAATTATCTCTAATTCTGAAAGCCAACAAGAAGTAAGCGTGAGCGAGCGCTTGGTAGATGCGCTAAAGCGTCTTGAATATCGTGGCTATGATTCAGCTGGTGTGGCGACTTTACTAGGAAATGGCGAAATTGATCGCCGTAGAGCCGAGGGTAAAATCGTTAATTTAGAAAAACGCATTAAAGAAGAGCCTTTAGAGGGTCATATTGGTATCGCTCACACAAGATGGGCAACACATGGGCGCCCAAATGAGAATAACGCACACCCACACGCAACAGATGAAGTGGCGATCGTTCACAATGGCATTATTGAGAATTACCAAGAATTGAAAGCAGAATTAGAAAAAAGCCAGTTTTCATTTAAAACAGAAACAGATTCTGAAATCGTTGCACAATTAATCACTTATTATAGACGCCAAGGCATGGAGCCATTAGAAGCATCAAGAACGGCCTTTTCAAGATTAGAAGGGGCATATGCAATTGCTGCGATCTTTAAAAAGCATGACAATCTTTTAATTGGGGTTCGTAAAGGGACACCTTTGGCGGTGGGCTATGGAACAGATGGTGAGATGTATTTGGCCTCAGATTCATATGCGCTGGCACCACTTACAAATAAGATTTGTTTCCTTGAAGATGGCGATCACGTTGTTTTACAAGATGGCAAAGCGCAGATTTATGCCAATGATAATAGTGAGATTGAACGCCCAATTAAAATTTCTAAAGTCTCTGGCGCAATGCTGGGTAAGGGCGAATATAAGCACTATATGCTTAAAGAAATTTATGAGCAGCCAGCCGTCATCGCTGAAACTTTATCAACTTACATTAATCCAAATACAGCAAGAATTACTTTGCCTGAATCAGACTTTGATTTAAGCAAAGCCTCTCGCTTTACGATTACAGCATGTGGAACAGCTTACTTAGCTGGAATGGTCATGAAATATTGGTTGGAACAATTAGCAGATATGCCAGTAGAGCTTGATATCGCATCAGAATTTAGATATCGCAAAGGTCCAATGCTGAAAAATGGTGTGACTTTGGTTATTTCACAATCAGGTGAGACTTTGGACACATTGGAAGCGATGCGCTATGCGAAAAGCAAGGGCCAGTTCATCATGTCGGTTGTGAATACACAAGAAAGCACGATCGAGCGTGAGAGTGATTTTGTTCTTCACACTAAAGCGGGTCCAGAAATTGGTGTTGCTTCAACAAAAGCCTTTACAACACAGCTTTCAACCTTGGCTTGCTTAGCCTTTGATATTGCAAGGGCAAGAGGCACAATGGATGCCAAATCATTAGAGAAAATGGCGCTCTCCCTTCGTGAACTTCCTGCGCGTGTTGCAGACATTCTTGGTCATGATGAAGATTTACAAGAAATCGCTAAAGACATTGAGCATGCACGCGATGTTCTTTATTTAGGACGTGGTTTGTCTTATCCAATCGCTTTAGAGGGTGCGTTGAAATTAAAAGAGATTTCTTATATTCACGCAGAAGGCTATGCGGCTGGTGAGATGAAACACGGGCCAATCGCTTTGATCGATGAAAATGTACCTGTGATTGTTGTTGCGCCTTATGATGAGTTGTTTGAAAAAACAGCTGGTAATATTCAAGAGGTTGCAGCGCGCGGTGGTAAGGTTCTCCTTTTATCGTCAAAAGAGGGTTGTGATAAATTAAAAGATCATGTGGAATGGTCAGTCGCCTTGCCAAAGGTCAATGAAACACTATCTCCTATATTATATTCTCTTCCAATTCAGCTTCTCGCTTATCATGTAGCAAAGCTAAAAGGAACGGATATCGACCAACCAAGAAACTTAGCCAAGGCGGTCACTGTTGAGTAAGAAAAGATTAAAGCAATTTGGAGTATCTATCGGCATTTTAGCCGTCATTCTTGTTATTGCTTTGGTCGGGTTGAAAGAAACAACCGCTAAATATGCAAGAACTGTTTGGGTTATTCAAGAATTCCATAGCGAGTTTGAGCCCGATAAAAAATGGCGCAAAGCAGGACAGCTTCAAGAGCTTAATAAATTTGCCGATGCAAAAGGCCCGTTTTTTAATTGTCCAGCTGATGCAATTTCTGGTGGCGAAAAGAAATATAGCCTTGAAGAGTTTTTGGCTGATCCTGAATTTAAAGATTTCAACACTCATAAAAAAGCTTTGAAGATAGAAGAGCATAAAGATGTTTATGTTCATTATTTTGAATGTAATGAAAATGATGATGAGGAGCGTTTTTATCCTTTTATAACCTTTGAATATTCTGACGAAGCCCTATATTTAGATTCAGACGGTATTTATTTATTAAGGGTTCATTCAGTTCTAGATTCAGATGGGCTTTAAAAAAAATAGCATTTGTTCTTTTCATCTTTTGCGGTAAACTGATTTCAACATGATTAAATATTTAAAAATTTCAATTTTATCTCTTTGTGCGCTTGGCTTTCTTATAAGCCCTCTTTTGGCGGATGATCATAATTTTAGAAAAGATGACTGGGATCCAGTTATCACAATGATGTTTAAGCCAGAGAAAAAACAAGATCAAAAATCTTTAATTGTCCCACCACCGACACAATCAAGTGAAGAGTTTGAAAAAGAATTAGAGCATTTACGTGTTTTGGTTAAATCAAGAACCTTGCAACAAGAACAACGATTTGAAGAAATTGATGCTGACCCCTTCCTTCATTTATTTGATGAAATTGGTTTGAATAATGATGATTTTATTCAAACAAGAATGCTGTTTTATAATGCCCTTCATACTATTAATAATAAGGTCTATGAAGAAAAATGGCGTTATCAAAGACAGCGTCCAACACAAATTGACCCAATGATCGATAGCTTAAAGCCTCTTCCAGGGAGTGCATCATACCCAGCGGAAAGAGCAGCACAAGCAAGAATTGTTGCCCATGTTTTAACAGACATCATGCCTGAATATGAACTTGTTTGGCAAAACTGGTCGAATGAGGTGGCAAAACTTTATGAGGTCGCAGGGCTTCAATTTAGAAGCGATACAGAGGCTGGCCAAGAATTAGCTGATAAATATTATGAAGTTTTTAGTGACGATCTTAATTTCCAAAATAGCGTTTTAAATGCAGAGATCGAGCTTGTTAATTTTGAACCCAAAGTCGACACAATGATTGAAGAATTTGGTAAAAAAGCCCTTCCTAAATCTTTTCCTTAAATTTTTGATACCCCTTGATCTTTTGGCGGTGTCTCTTAAGTTTTATAATGTGAATAAAGCAAACCAACCTCAATGCAGGAGTCTATCAAATGAATTTCGATGTAAAAAATAAAACCCTTTTACAAAATGGTGCCTTTATCAATGGCAAATGGGTCGATTTAAAAGAGAAGTTCAAAGTTATTAATCCTGCAAATGGCGAGTTTTTGGGCGATGTTTCAAACTGTTCGGTTGAACATGCAAACCAAGCAATTGAAGCGGCTGATAAAGCGTTTCAAAGTTGGAAAAATACATTGGCTGAAAAAAGAAGAGAGCTTCTTTTAAAGTGGGCAAACCTAATCGAAGAGAATTTAGATGATTTGGCGACAATTCTGACAACAGAACAAGGCAAGCCTTTAAATGAAGCAAAAGGCGAGTTATCAGCGGGTGCGAACACCACCGCATGGATGGCAGAAGAAGCAAGACGTATTGATGGCAGCGTTGTACCAACAATGAATGAAGACCACCGCTATTTGGTTATTAAGCAACCTGTTGGGGTATGTGCTGCGATCACGCCTTGGAATTTTCCGGCCTCAATGATTACACGAAAAATCTCTCCGGCACTGGCGGCTGGCTGTACAATTATTTTAAAACCGTCTGAAGAAACCCCATTTATTGCCTTTGCATTAATAGAGCTTGCCAGACAAGCAGGCTTTCCAGATGGTGTGATTAATATCCTACCAACAGATGATGCCTCAAGCTTGGGTAAGGTTTTATGTGATAGTGAAACGGTCCGTAAATTGTCATTTACTGGCTCAACGGCTGTTGGTAAAACGCTCTATACGCAATGTGGCGATACGGTCAAAAATATTTCATTAGAGCTTGGTGGAAACGCACCGTTTATAGTTTTTGATGATGCTGATTTAGAAACAGCCGTTCAAAATGCGATTATTTGTAAATTTAGAAATGCTGGCCAGACATGTATCTGTGCCAATAGAATTTTTGTTCAAGATGGTATTTATGATGATTTCATGGAACGTTTTAAGGTTGAAGTTGAAAAAATAAAACTTGGTAACGGCCTTGACGAGAACACTAAAATGGGTCCTTTAATTAATAAAAAAGGTCATGATAAAGTTAAAGACTTGGCAGATGATGCTGTTAAAAATGGGGCTTGCTTAATTACGGGTGGTAAAACCCATGAGGCTGGCGAGCGTTTTTACACCCCAACAATCTTAACTGATCTAGACCCATCTATGAAAATCTTTAAAAATGAGATTTTTGGCCCTGTTGCTGCAATCTATCGTTTTAATGATGAAAAAGAAGTCATTAAAATGGCGAATGATACAAATTATGGTCTTGCTGGGTATATTCAAACCCAAGATTTAGGCCGCGCATTCCGCGTTAGTGAAGGTATTGAATATGGTATGGTTGGCGTCAATGTACCATCAACCTCAAATTCAGCGACCCCATTTGGCGGCGTTAAGCATTCTGGTGTTGGGCGTGAAGGCTCGCACTGGGGTATTGAAGAATATGTTGAGAATAAATTTGTTTTAATGGGCGGTATTGGAAAGTAAGTTTTTTTACTTTCTTATAAGCACCAGTAAAGCTGATCAGCACCAAAATCATCATTCATAAAGCGTGATTTAATATCGATGAACACACCGTCTTTTTTCAAGGCTTTTGTGAATTTGAAGCTGTCTTCATACGCTTTGTGAGGAACGGCATAAATAATGCAATCCATATCTTTGAAATTATCAAGATCAACGATTTCTAGCCCAAATTCATGCATGGTTTCTTCTTTATCAGCATGCGGGTCATGAACGATTGGATCAGCACCATATTCTTTTAATTCTTTGATGATATCAGGGACTTTACTATTACGGATATCGCCGACATTTTCTTTAAAGGCAAGACCCATAATGCCGATCTTAGCCGTACAAATTGGCTTATCTTGACGAACAATCATTTTAATTGTTTTTTGAGCAACAAATTTTGCCATATCATCATTAATGCGACGTGCGGCACGAATAACATCAGCATGATGGCCAAGGCGCGCTGATTTAGATGTTAAATAATAAGGATCGACCCCGATACAGTGCCCGCCAACAAGACCCGGTGTAAAGGGAAGGAAGTTCCATTTTGTACGAGCTGCGGCTAAAACATCTTCTGTACGGATATTAATTTTCTCACAAATCATCGCAACTTCATTGATAAGGGCGATGTTAACATCCCTTTGTGTGTTCTCAATCGCCTTTGACATCTCGGCCACTTTGATATTAGACGCCATATGAATATCGGCATGGGTAATAATTGTCTCATACATATCTTTTAGGACAGCTGATGTAGCTTCATCTTCGCCAGCAACAACTTTGTTGATATTCTCTAAACGGTTCACTTTGTCGCCTGGATTGATGCGCTCTGGTGAATAACCAAGCTTAAAGTCAACAGATTGCTTTAGCCCTGTCTTTGCCTCTAGCTCTGGGCCGCAAACTTCTTCTGTAACACCTGGATAAACGGTTGATTCAAAGACAACGATATCGCCTTTTTTAAGAACTTTTGACAAGGTCCCGCAAGCTTTTATAAGTGGGCTTAGGTCAGGCTCTTTGTTTGCATTAATCGGTGTAGGCACACAAACAATATAGATGTTGGCGTTTTTAAATAGGTCATTTTCAACGCTGTCTGTTGCAATAAACCCAGATTTTCTAAGGCGATCTTCTTCAACTTCAAAGGTGTGATCCGTGCCATTGTTTAAAGCCTTAACACGTTTTGGGTTTACATCAAAACCAATAACGCCGTCAAATTTTTCTGCTAACGCAACAGCAATAGGAAGTCCAACATAGCCCAAGCCGACAACAGCAATTTTATGATCATTTCTTTTTGACATAGGTTTTCGCCTTTTTCAAATTTTAAAAAGAGTGCTTTTTTTAGCATAGCTGGGTTCAATTTAAAACAAAAAAGACATCCCTCTTTTCAAAACGCACCCTGTCCGTCTTGAATTTAAAAGTTTCTAGTCTAAATTAAATTTATGAAGCGATTGTAGAATTTTCACTATGAATTAATAGAAAAATCACTACAATCAAGATAACAAAGTTTTTAAAACTTATAATCTTTAAAAAGCCGATCGGTTTTAAACAAATAAGAAATTACGTAGTTGAAGGAGATATCAATGGAAAAGAATGTTGTAATTTGTGGGTATAAACGTTCTCCATTTCACTTTGCCAATAAGGGCGATTTAGCAAAAGTTAGACCAGACAACATGGCGGCTGAAGTTATCAAAGCTTTGGTTAAAGAAACAAAAGTGAAAGTTGATGATATTGAAGATCTTCTTATGGGCTGTGCTTTCCCAGAAGGTGAGCAAGGCTTTAACGTGGCACGTTTGGTTGCTAATCTGGCTGAGCTACCAATTACCGTTGCGGGCGCAACTGTAAATCGTTTTTGTGGCTCATCAATGACAACCATTCAAATGGCTGCGGGCTATATTCAAATGGGTGCAGGTGAGGTGTTCATCGCCGCAGGTGTTGAAAGCATGTCACGCATTCCGATGGGTGGTTTTAACCCAATGCCGAACCCTGATCTATTGGAAACATATCCGCAAGCTTACATGTCAATGGGGATTACGGCTGAAAACTTGGCAAAGGCTTATAAGGTTGAGCGCAAAGAACAACAAGAATTTGCAATTAAGTCCCACCAAAAAGCAGCCCATGCAAGAGAAACAGGTCTGTTTGATGATGAGATTGTTCCAATTGAGGGGGTTACTCAAGATGGTTGCATTCGCCCGAACACAACACAAGAATCTCTTGATGGTTTAAATCCCGCATTTGATGAAAATGGAACCGTGACAGCGGCAACATCATCGCCATTAACTGATGGTGCGGTGGCTGTTCTAGTGGCAAGCGAAGATTATGCTAAAAAACATAAATTACCAATTTTAGCGCGCATTAAATCAGTTGCTGTTGCGGGTTGTAAGGCTGAGATCATGGGGATTGGTCCAGTACCGGCTGCGAAAAAAGCATTAGAGCGTGCAGGTTTAAAAATCACTGATATGGATGTGATTGAATTAAATGAGGCGTTTGCGGCACAATCTATCCCAGTAATCCGCGACCTCGGTGTTCCAGAAGATAAGTTAAACCTTGATGGTGGTGCGATTGCACTAGGTCACCCACTAGGTGCAAGTGGTGCCAGAATTACTGGTAAAGCAGCCTCTCTATTAAATAGGGTTGGTGGTAAATATGCCCTTGCAACCATGTGTATTGGTGGCGGTCAAGGTGTCGCTGTAGTCTTAGAGAAGGTTTAATGCAGGCAGAAGAACACCAAGCCATTAAATCCTATTACAGGGATTATCTAAAAGATGTGAAATTGATGCAATTAGCAACATCAAAGGATAATCAACCATGGCTTTGTAATGTTTGGTATGTTGCCGATGAGGATGACAATATTTATTTCATCTCTCGTGAAACAAGACGTCATTCAATGGAAATCGCGCAAAATCCCAAAGTTTCATGCACCTTTCATAAATGGTTTGAACGTGGACTAGGCGAGCAAGGTCAAGCACTTGTCATGCAAGGCTTAGCTAAAAAAATGTCAGGGACAGAGATCGCAAAACCCTATGACCTTTATCAAAAACGCTATCCCCATTTAACAAACTTCCAAGATTTAGAAGATTTTATCAGTGGGCAAGGTCATCACTTTTTTTATAAAATCACACCGAATAAGATTGTTTGGTGGGATGAAAAAAACTTTGACCAGCCACGACAAGAAATAGATTTAAAGGATCGTTAGAGATGAAAGAAGCCCCTCTTATCCCAGAACTTTATTGCACGGATTTTGATAAGAGTATCGCCTTTTACAAAGAGATTCTTGGCTTTCAAATTCTATATTCAAGACCAGAAGATAAATTTGCCAAATTAGATATTGAGGGCGCTGAAATCATGTTGGAACAATTAGAACATGAGGGCGGGCGTCGTTGGCTTTTGGGCAAAATCGAGCATCCGTTTGGGCGTGGTGTCAGTTTTCAAATTCGCGTCAGCAATGTTGATAAAATTTATCAATCTTTAAAAGAAAATAACATTGAACCATTTTTAGAAATGGAAGAAAAATGGTACCGCGTTGATGATCATATGGTTGGTAATAAACAATTTGTTGTGCCTGATCCAGATGGGTATCTTTTGCGCTTTTTTGAAGATATGGGATTAAAAGAAATAGCGACCGCTTAAAAATCAAAATAGGGGAGAGTTTTTAATGCAAGAAAATGTAAAATTATTAAATGAAGATTTACAAAACGTTTCACAAAAAGCAGCAAGCTATATTTTGAAAACAAATTCTGTCCTTTTTGACTTTGAAGAGGGCTTTACCTACACCTCTGGTAAAAAGGGCCCTGTTTATGTTGATATTAGGCGCCTTATTTCATTCCCAGAGGCGCGCAGCTTTATCATGGATGCGGCGGTAAAATATTTATTATCACAAAATTTAAACCTCGATTTAATTGCTGGCGGCGAGACGGCTGGCATTCCATTTGCGGCCTTTATTGCTGATCGTTTAGATTTGCCTATGATTTATGTTCGTAAAAAACCAAAAGGCGTTGGTCGCATGGCTCAGATTGAGGGTGTTTTACAAGAAAATCAGAAAACAATTGTCGTTGAAGACTTATGCAACTTTGGTGGCAGCTCAATGACATTTATCGAAGTCTTAAGAAAAAGTGATGCCTCTTGTAATGATGCTTTTGTTATTTTTAATTACGGTAGAGAGCAAGCCAAACAAGAGTTTGATAATAAGGGCGTTAAGCTTCATGCCTTATGTTCTTGGGATGATATCTTTGTCCAAGCCTCAAAGTCAGGTCAGCTAAATGATAAACAAATTGAAATTGTCAAAGAGTCTTTAAATTCTTAAAAATAGCCGTCTTCAGGATTAAGTTTTAAAACAATTGTTAAGTAATCCATTAAATCGCGATAGCTAACAATCCCTTTTACTTGTCCTTCATCATCAATCACAAAAATGGTCTTTAGATTGTTGTTTTGCATCTTATCAAGAAGCAGATTTGCTTCTTCATTTTCATGGGCAAAAACACAATTTTCTTTTGGCACCATAATATCACTGACTTTTGTATCGCCCCAGAATTCTTGGCGAATGTTGGAGACTTGATCAAGATGAACAATACCTTGGACAACCCCGTTTCTTGTGATGGGGTAACTTTTAAAAAAATGAATAAAGTAAAAATCTTTCATCAAACTGCGCAAGCTTAGATTTGAGCCAACGGTTTTTAGATCAGAGCGCATAAAGCGTTTTGCTTTTTGTCCATCTAAAATAGTATGGCTTTCCGCATGTCTAAGCGCATATTGACAAGCAAGATGTAAAAATGTGCCAAGAAGCGCCCACCAGACCGCACTAATGTAATCTTCTCTTGCAAGCTCAATCGAGGCATAAGCAATCATCATATACCCAAAAAGCGCGCCTAAATCGCCAGCGGTCTTGGTGGCGTTAACAAAATCGCCCTTCCAGCCCCATAGAAAGCCCCTCAAGGCTCTACCGCCATCAAGTGGAAATGCGGGCAACATATTAAATAAAGCGATCAGAACGTTTAATTTAGCCAGAAAAATAAGCACGAGCGAGCTAAGCTCTGTTTTTAAAACAATTTGTACTAAATCAGCAACTCCATAAAACGCAACCCCAAGAAATAACGACATGGCAGGGCCTGCTAAAGCCATTAAATATTCGCCCTTTGGCGAGCTTGGCAAACCGTCTAATTCTGCGACCCCACCAAAGATAAAGAGTGTTATAGACCGAATTTTAATGTCAAAGGCTTCAGCCACAATTGCATGGGCTAACTCATGAGCAAGAATGGAAATGAAAACACCGATAAACGCATACATGGATAATGTCCAATAAACATCTTCGTTTAGGTCGGGTCTCATTGATGGAAAAATGGTTTTGGCAAAAGTCCAGAGTAAGAAAATACATAAAATGACCCATGATAAATCTGCTTGAACTTTAAAGCCGAAAAAGCGTCCGATTTCGTATTTTTTAAACATATTGATGTCTTGTCCCTTGTGATTTCCTAAAAACAATAATAGATTTATTTAAGGATTTTAAAAGGGATTTAATGGGTTTTATAAAAGATGAAAATATCGATTAAAAATGCAAAACATAAACAAGCCGTTGCCTCGGGCGATGAATTGCGTGAAAAATATGGCGATACCCCCCCCGAAGATGCCGATGTTATTGTCGCTATTGGTGGCGATGGATTTTTATTAAAGACGTTGCATGAATATAAAAAACCTGTGTTTGGGCTTCATAAAGGAACAGTTGGTTTTCTTTTAAATGAGTATCGTCATGGCAAAGATTTAATTGAGCGTATTAAAAACGCGAGTAGCGCAAAACTAAATCCTTTAAAAGTAATGGCAGAAAAAATTGACGGGTCAAAACAAGAAGCCTTGGCGATTAATGAGCTTTCTTTATTAAGGCAATCGCCACAAGCGGCCAAATTAAAAGTTTCAATTGATGGTAAAGAACGCCTTGAACAACTTGTTTGTGATGGAATTTTGGTGGCAACGCCTGCGGGAAGTACGGCCTATAATTTGTCAGCCCATGGGCCTGTCATTCCACTTGGATCAAATGTTTTCGCCCTAACCCCGATTTGCCCGTTTCGCCCGAGACGCTGGCGAGGTGCTTTAATCCCGCATACGGCGACCATTGAGATTGAAGTTTTAAAACCAGATAGCCGTCCTGTCAGTGCGGCTGCCGATGATTTGGATTTGGGCTTGGTTAGTAAAGTTACAATTTATGAAGATCAAAGCCAAGAATTTGAGATTTTATATGATCCTGATTTAAATTTAGAAGAGCGCATCTTAAAAGAACAATTCCAAGGATAAAAAAAGCCCCTTAATATAAGGGGCTTATCTTTAAATTTTACTAAATGATTATTTTAAAAGAATTTCTTTCTAAACTCTTGTGTACCAGGATGCGAAACTTTTTGAGCCTTACCAACATTGTCCGCAACCAAGGTTGCAGCCTTTAATTTTGCTTGCTCGACAAGTTTACCAGTTCCTAAATCTTCTTCACTACACTCTAAATAGTCCAAAATAGCTTTTTTAAATTCTCTTGATTTATATGAAGAAGAAGAATTTAAGCCAATTCCCATCATTAAATTAACGCCATATGTTCTAGATTTCTGCATCTGTGTTGATGGGGTAAGATATGAATTATACATCTCCCTAAATGATAAAGAAGTGGGATAAAGAATTGGAAAAAACGCAATATCAAGAGCAAAACTGAACCCTTTTTTCAAAACATTTCCAACTGTGGTTTTTTTTCTATTTAATATGTGATCAACAGACGCAAGAATAGAATATGCTTGGGCAAATTCATTTGCTTTATCAAGTTGCTCTTGGTCGATACCATATTTCGATCCCCAGCCCGTTGTTAAAAAAGAGACGACCTTTGGTTTTTTTGATAAATATTCTTCAAAACTTGGTGGTTCATTATTCACTAAGTTATCAATAAACTTATCAGCATTGGCTTCGGTTACAACTTTATACATATAATTACTCCATAAAAATCAAACTATGGAAATACTTATATTGAGCCACGATCTGGTGGTCAAGTATTTTTTACATATTGTTATTAGCACTGTAAATTAATTATAGGGGGCAACTTAAAAACTTATCGCTTAACTGGGCCTGGTTTAATAGGGCGTTTTCCTTCATTGGCGACTTTTAAATGATT